>JBARKD010000015.1:0-7184 GCA_049800615.1 Acidobacteriaceae bacterium
CCGCCCATCTCTAAGCATGAAGTGGGGTGTCGCTGGGACGACGCCACCCCGGTCCAAATGACCCGGAGCTGAAGCTCAAAAGCTAAAAAAGGCCGTCAGTGGCCCGGCTGAAAGTCGTGCCCTGATACAGAGGTGCTCCCAGGGGCTAATGCCTGCACGGCTGGAAGCTGGCTCCAGGCCGGCCTCCAGGCGCTGCCACGGAACGGTGATTCCCCTCTGCGTCCCCACCAGAGGACCATCATCGCGGCGATGATGACGAGCAGAGGCACCACCAAAATGCTTCCTTCTGGTCCGGTCCTTCCTCCGCTCCACAGCAGCGAACCGAGGGGGTGAGTGCTCAGCAGGTGGCCCTGTATCGCCAGTCCGCTGTCTGAGGTTCCGTAAACATACGATTCCGCCCAGTCCCAGGCGGCGTGAAACCCAAGTGCCCACCAGAGGGATCCCGTGTACCAGAGGCTCAAGCAGAAAACCAGCCCGACACCTGCTGCGCTAAAAAGCCCCATTGGCGTTTCGCCGGCATTTACTTTATGGGAAAAGCCAAACAGCACGGAAAGCAGAAGCGCGCCCCACCAGAACCCGATGCCGCGGGTCAGCGTGAATTGCAGGTAGCCGCGCAGCGCAGATTCCTCAAACGCCGCCACCATCAGGAACATCAGGCCCCAGCCCAGGCCGTACTCAATCATGGCGGCTCCGCCCAATCGGCCGCCATCAAAGGCCAGCAGTCCTGCCTTCCACAAAACAAGCAGGAATACCGTAAACGCAATAAATCCCCAGACTATGCCGAAGAGAAATCGAAGCAGCCTGGATTGGCCCTGGAAACCGTAAGCCAGCGGACGTCGCCCTTCGATCAGGGCCATTACGATTGTTGCCAGAACGGCTGGCAGGAGTTGGTTGACTTCCACAACCAGACCAAGCCGCAAAGGCATCGTAGTCATGTTGCGCAATCCGGCAAGAAACGGCCCCAATAGCATCCCGCTCAAAAAGAGGAAGACAAAGTAAAGCAAGAAAAATAGGAGCGCACCCCAACCTGCGCGGAGGCCGTCGCTCCCGACAAATACCCAGTTCATATCCCGCTTCCGTCGTTGCGGGCCGGCCGGCAGAGAGGCCGCCATCTCCAAGTTCTGTTCGTCCATGTGACTCCTTGAGACCGCTCCACGACTAACGCAAGAGCGCGAATGCGGCTGCGCAATCAATCAAGCGCAGTCATGAGATCAATAAGAGCCGGTGTTTCCTGCCGCAGCGTGCCGGCTTACCCATTCCTGTGCGTGTTGCATTTCCGGCAATCCGGCATCCGCTGTTTTCCAGGCGCTCAGAAACTGGCGATAAGCAACCGTGGTTGCGCTCGCATTGCCCGTCTTCTCCGTCGCTTGGGCGAGGCCGTAGAGTGCAAAGCCGGAATTGGGCCGCTCCACCAGGGCGGCATCGAGTGCGGTTTTCGCCTCCTGCCAATTGCCGGCTGTCAACATCGCAGCCGCTTCACTTTCCGCTGCCGGTCGAATGTAAAAGGGAGGCTCATGATAACCCAATTCCTTCTCTTCCCGCCGTGCCTGCGCAAATAGCTTCTCGGCTTCGGGCACTTTGTTCTGCGTGGCCAGAATCGAGGCGCGCAGCTCCAGCGACATGATGGAGAGCATTTTGACCAGCGGTTGGGCCAGCGGATCGGGAGACATGCTTACGTTTCCTGCCGGCGGGGCGGCATTTTTCTCCTGGGCTTCCAGATCTTTAACCTGCGCCGACATCCGCCACAGGCTCGAATCCAGCAGCGCCGAATGACGTTCTGCGACATCGGGTTCACGGGTTTCGACCGACTGCATGCCCAGAGCAAATTGAGAAACCGCGCCGGCGAGGAATTCCATATTAGGCAGGTTCTGGGCCAGGTTCGCCGAGTCCACCAGTTGCGTCACATGCGCCCAGTCGCCCGTCCGCAAAGCGATCGGTAGATCAGGGTTGAGGCGGGCGATCGCGTCACGCGCCGACCAGGGGTAGAGCGTGTTCTCCAGATGGCCGCGCGCGTGGCCAAGTTTCGCGGAGACCTCGGCCGCCTCCTGCAATCGACCGGCCTCCAGCAAATTAGCCACGGAATACATCAGGTTGTGGACGTAGTTCCAATCGTTGTCAACCGCAACTTTTTGCCCCCGCATGTAACTTTCGTCGGCGATGGCGGAAGCATCGAAGGCTGCTTGAGCACGGGTGTAATCTCCCGTGCGGTAAAAGATGTGACCGGGCATGTGCACCATATGGCCCGATGCGGGCGCGAGCGAGGCCAAAATCTCCGCGCTATGCAAGGCCTGTTCGGGGTGCGGGCTGGCTTCGACGGCATGAATCCAGAGATGATTGGCAGCCGAGTTCTCCGGCTCCTCCTTCAGAACTCCGGCAAGCAACTCCAGCGTTTCCTTTTGGCCTTTGCGCGGCTCTCCCTTGTCGTCGTAGCCATCCTCCACAGCTTCGGCCAGGGCAATCCGTGCATTCGTATCGGTTTTATTCTTTTTCACCAACGTGCGCAGGATCTCGATCTCGTTATCGAATTTAGCTTTTTCTCCTGACCCGGCCTGGCGAATCGCGGCCTCATGGGCTTGGGCCGCCTGGATGTAGAGCTTTTCCCGCGGAGTGGCATGGTTCGCGAGCGCTACCGCCTTCTCGAGCGAAGCCTGGGCATAGGTTTTGGTCACACTATGGTTGAAGGTCTCTGACTGGTAAAGACCCCAGTAGCACATCGCGCAGTTGGGATCTGCCCGTATGGATTCTTCGAAGGCCCGGTCCGCCTCGTAATCCCAGAAGTCGTATATCAGGTTGAACCCCTGTTCAAACCAGGCCTGCGCTTCCCGGTTCGCCGAGATGGGAAAGCGAACATTGCCCACGCCTTCAATGCGTTGCGGCTTCGGCAGTTGTTCCGGCGGCACCGGATCGCCCCGGTCGCCCATGGCCATGTTCATCTGCCCCAGGACGGTTGCAGTCTGGAGCAGGAGTACTGCCAGCGAGAAATATGGTTTTCCCATCGGGTTGGTCTTTCCCCTCCCGCCGCCTGGCGCAATCTGCACCAAACACCCCAGTGTGCACTAAACTAGAAGAGTAAGGGAACCCGCCGGGGCAGCAAAGGATTATCCATTGATCGCAAGCACTTTGACCAAGATTTTCGGAACCAGCAACGAGCGCGTGATCAAGCGGATGGCGCCAGTGGTCGAACAGACCGGTTCTCGCGAGACGGCGACCCAGGCTCTCTCTGACGATGAGTTGCGTGCCAAGACGCAGGAATTTCGCGCCCGCATCGCCGCCCGGCTGGAAGGAATCGATGATCCTGAAGAGAAGACGGCGGAAGAGAAGGCAGTACTGAATGAATTACTGCCCGAGACTTTTGCCGTGGTCCGCGAAGCCGGGCGCCGCATGCTGCAGATGCGGCACTTCGACGTGCAGTTGATCGGCGGCATGGTCCTGCATCAGGGCAAAATCGCCGAAATGAAGACCGGCGAAGGAAAGACCCTGGTGGCCACTTTGCCCTGCTACCTCAATGCGCTGGCCGGGCATGGCGTTCATGTGGTGACGGTAAACGACTACCTGGCCAAACGTGACGCCGAGTGGATGGGGAAGATCTACGAGTTCCTCGGCTTGACGGTAGGGGTCATTGTGCACGATCTGGACGACGCCCAGCGTCGTGCCGCCTATGGCGCGGACATTACGTACGGCACCAACAACGAGTTCGGTTTCGACTATCTGCGCGACAACATGAAGTTCGACAAAAAGGATTGCGTGCAGCGCGGACACTTCTTCGGGATCGTGGACGAAGTCGACTCCATCCTGATCGACGAGGCCCGCACCCCTCTGATCATCAGCGGCCCCACCGATCAGACCACCGACAAATACGCGCGCGTCAACCGCATCCTTCCGTCATTGGAGCAGGGCGAGGAAATCGAACGCGGCGAAGAAAAAATCCTCACCGGCGACTACGTGGTCGACGAGAAACACAAAACCATCAGCGTCACCGATGAAGGTTGGGAAAAGATTGAGCAGTTGCTGGGAATTGGCAACATCGCCGACCCCGAGAACTGGGATTTGAAACATCACGTCGAGGTGGCCGTCAAAGCCCATTCGCTGTATCGGCGCGACGTGCAGTACGTGGTGAAGGATGGCGAAGTCATCATCGTCGACGAGTTCACCGGTCGCCTCATGCCGGGAAGGCGGTGGAGCGACGGCCTGCACCAGGCCATTGAAGCCAAGGAGCAGGTGAACATCCGCCGTGAAGACCAGACGCTGGCCACGATTACCTTCCAGAACTACTTCCGACTCTACAAAAAGCTCTCCGGGATGACAGGCACGGCGGAAACGGAAGCCGCGGAGTTCGAGAACATCTACAAGCTCGATATCGTGGTGATTCCTACCAACAAGCCGATGCGACGCCTGGAAAACCCTGACGTCGTCTTTCGCACCGCCAAGGAGAAGTATTTCGCCGTTGCGGATGAAATCGCGCGCCTTAATGAGCAGAAGCAGCCGGTGCTCGTGGGCACCACTTCGATTGAGAAGTCTGAGTTACTGTCTTCAATCCTGCAGCGCAAGGGCGTGAGGCATGTCGTGCTCAACGCCAAATTCCACGAACGCGAGGCAGAGATTGTTGCCCAGGCTGGACGGCTTGGCATGGTCACCATCGCGACCAACATGGCGGGTCGCGGTACCGATATCGTGCTTGGGGGCAATGCGGAATTTGCAGCCAAGCAGGAGTTGCTGAAGAAGAGCCTGGCGCAGGCGGTAAATCTGGCCGAGGGCGCCATTAACCCGATGGCCGGCCCGGGCATGACGCGGTTCTACTACCAGGGACAGGAATTTGAAACCAAAAAAGAAACCTGGGAAAAAACCCTCGCCCAATATGCCGCGGCCGCGGAGAAGGAGCACGAGGAAGTCATTGCTGCCGGCGGGCTGCATATCGTAGGTACGGAACGCCACGAATCGCGGCGCGTTGATAATCAGCTTCGCGGACGCGCCGGCCGCCAGGGCGACCCCGGCGCTTCCCGCTTCTATCTTTCGCTCGAAGATGACCTGATGCGCATCTTCGCCAAGGAGTGGGTCTCAAACCTGCTACAGCGATTGGGGATGGAAGAAGGTGTGCCGATTGAATCACGGATGATCACCAATCGCATCGAGGCCGCGCAAAAACAGGTCGAAGCGCAGAACTTTGAGGCCCGCAAGCACCTGCTTGAGTACGACGATGTCATGAACAAGCAGCGAACCGCGGTTTATGGATTGCGCGGTCAGTTGCTCGACGGGCTCGACCAAAAAGAGCTGATCCTCGAGGAGTACGTTGCCAATCTGCTCAGCGCGATTCTGGACGAGCACGCGCCGGAAGCGATGCATCCCGACCAGTGGGACACCAATGGCCTGAAAACGCAGCTCGGTTCGCAGTTCGGCATCGATTTGGAGAAGGAAGGCATTGACATCGACTCGCTGAACCGGCACGAGCTCGGCGAGGCCGTCTTCCAGCGTCTGAAAGAGAAGTATGAGTTCAAAGAAGGATTACTGGGCAGCCAGACGATGCGCCTTCATGAACGCATGGTGATGCTCAGCGTAATGGATGGCTTGTGGAAAGACCACTTGCTGAACATGGACCACCTCAAAGAGGGCATCGGCCTGCGCGGATATGGCCAGCAGGATCCGCTGGTGGCTTACAAAAAGGAATCCTTCGACATGTTCGAAGGCATGATGGGACGTTTTCAGGAAGATACGGTTCGTTTCCTCTTCCTGATGCAGATTGTCGGACCAGATGGCCAGCCTATAACGGAACTGCCTCGGCGCCAGGCTCCTGAGATCACTGCGCAGTCTGTTCCTGAGCCTCCGCCGACGATTCCGCAGAGCGCTCCAGTGCCGGTGGAAGGCAATGGAACGCATCCCGCTGCCAAACCGCCATCGCGGCCGCTGTCCGTACCGGTTCGCGCGCCCTCGACCACCATCGATGCGTTGGAAGAGGAGTTTCAGCGCAAAAAGAAGCGTGAGCTGGAGCAAGCGAGGATGTCGGGCGCAAATGGGAGTTCTGACGGAAAAGCGCACCAACGCCGCGCCGGCGACAAAGTAGGCCGGAACGACCTCTGCCCTTGCGGCTCAGGCAAAAAGTACAAAAAGTGCCACGGAGCAACGGAAGCATAGCGCGCCCGCAGGTCTACCGCGGTCGACGAAGGCGCGGCGTCCAAGTCATACCTGGCGAAATCGCTCCGGAATCTCGTCGAAGGTCAAATTCATTGCCGTAGAACCGGTCTGCTCTTTCCAGACTTCAAAAATGCGACCGTAACTGAGCTTGATAAAATCACTCGCGCCAATGCCAAGCTTTTGCGCGGTATCGTCGATCCATTCCCCGGGTCCTTCCAGCTCCGCGTAGACACCCAGCGGAGTTTCGTCCAGAACGCAATGGCCCTGCCGGTCTGCCCATTCCGTCCGCCACTTTTCATAAACAAACACGGGAACATAGCCCAGGGCTTCAAAGATCATGCCCATCACGGGGCCATCGTCGACCAAGGTCTCGGTCTCAAGCCGGTTCTTGTGCGGTCCTTCTTCGTTACAATCGCTGGGAACCCGTTTGTGGGTGACGACCCACCTGTCTCCATATTGGCGAATACGCAAAATTTGCCGTGAGTTGCGCAGAACCCGGTCAGGCTTGTCATACAGAGTATTCCGCTCCAGGGTGCGAGCGGTAGTCTGCTTGAAACCAAGCTCCGGCAACTTCCGCTCCAGGGTTGTGCGATCCAGGGTTGTGCGATCCGTCAACCTGATCTTTACTTCCGTTTCCATAGCCTGCATGGCGGGAGTCTATACCAGCCGGCGCATCGTGGGAAAATGGCGTAGGCATACAGTGATCGGGAAAAATACACGGCGGCTGCCAGTTGACGTTAACGGCATCAACTCGCCCACATCCATTGCATCGCTCGGAGAGGCTGCCGAACTGCTGCGCACCGGATGCACGGTGGCCTTTCCCACGGAGACGGTTTATGGTTTAGGAGCCAACGCTCTTGACCCCGCGGCGGTGCAGAAGATCTTTGAAGCTAAGCAGAGACCATCGTGGGATCCCTTGATTGTTCACGTAGTCAATGAGGAGCAATTGGCCACGGCGGCGGTCGACATCCCGCATCGCGCCCGATTGTTAATGGAAGCATTCTGGCCTGGGCCTCTCACGTTGTTGCTGCCCAAAAGCCGCAACATTCCTGAGATTG
>JBARKD010000016.1:0-15501 GCA_049800615.1 Acidobacteriaceae bacterium
ATCCAAATAAGCATTCGGCACAGGAGTTCACTCACGCTAACTCGCGCAGCGTGGTCATGGACACCATCGAGGACCTGCGAATGGTGATGGAGCGCGTCCATCCCTTCACGCTGGAGCAGATATCCGACAGTACCGGTGGATACGCGCACTTTCAGACAACCTGTGGGGTCAATGGGAGCAGCCGAAAGGTATTGGATCTGGGAATTACCGGCTCGACCTCAAGCTTCAAAATCTCCCTCTCGGACGTGGCGAACGGCGCACCGCACGCACTGTTCAACACAAATGACACAGCGCTTTACTTCAAGCCCAATGGCAATGGTGACTCCTGTATCGTGCTTGCCGCGCAAAAGCCGGCCACCGCACGCTACGTCGGCTTCGGCGAGCAGGGCGGTAAAGACTTTGTCAAGAACACCGAACAACTTAACTTCTTCAACTTCGACAACATGCGGTATAAGCAGGTCTACAATCAAGGACCGCTGGATAACCGCGAACCCCTTTATCACTCCGATCCTTTTCTGGTTGAATTGAACGGGACTCCGGGTTCGGACTCCGTGCTGGGCACGTTTGTGGATAACCCGGCGCAGATCTTCGTTGACATAGGCTATCTCAATTCGTCGCGTTATTTGATAGGTACCCGCTTCGGAGATTTCGATGTTTACCTTATCTCCGGTACGAATACAGCGGAAGTCCTGCAGGATCTTGTGCGCCTCGTCGGCCACTCCCGGTTGAAGCCGCGTTACGCCCTCGGCTACCACCAGGGCTGCTACGGATACGAGAGATGGGACGACATTTATGCCGCGGTAAACGCCTACCGCGGGGTCCGCATCCCCCTCGACGGGATCCACATCGATGTGGACGTGCAACATCGCTACCAGACTTTCACGGTCGACTCCGACACCTTCCCCGGGGCCAAGGCCGTGCTCGGCGATCTTCGCGCGCGCGGCATCAAGTGCAGCACGAACATTACCCCCATCATCAGCAATCAGGATCCCGGCTACCAGACCTATGCCGAGGGCCTGAACAATGGCTATTTCGTTCGAGACATTCGAGCCGATGCCGACGACCCCTCCGGGCGTCAATACCAGGACTTCAACAGTGGAAACGAAAGCTTCTACACGTTCACCGACCCGGAGGGATCCTACAATTCGGGACGCCCGTTTGTAGGCGAAGTCTATTATGGAGGCGATCGCGGCACGACCGGGCACTATCCCGATTTGGCTCGGCGCGAAGTCCGCGACTGGTGGGGAACTCAGTACCAGGCCCTGTTTGATCTTGGATTGGAGATGGTCTGGCAGGATATGACCACGCCTGCCATTCGCGATACGCGTGGCGATATGCGCGGATTTCCCTTTCGCTTGAACGTGACCAGCGACTTTGTATCGAATGAACCGCCGGTAAGTACGGAAGCCATTCGTGTGTGGAACCTGTATTCCTACAATCTCCATAAGGCTACTTATCATGGTCTCAATCATCTGAAGGGCCGGGAAAACAAGCGGAACTTTATCGTTGGGCGGGGCAGCTTTACGGGAATGCACCGCTTCGCCGCATTGTGGACCGGTGATAACGCATCCACGTGGGACTTTCTTCGGATCAACGTTGCCCAGGTGTTGTCGCTCGGCATGTCTGGCCTGCCTATCTGCGGCCAGGACATTGGCGGGTTCGAGACCGAATCGGATGGGCAAAAGTGGGTTGGTCCTGAATTGCTTATGCGCTGGACAGCTGTCGGCGCCTTTCTGCCTTGGTTCCGGAATCATTACATCCGCAAAGGTACCAAGCTCTTCCAGGAACCCTATGCATTTGGGTCCGTCGATCTGAACTCGGTCTATCCCGTTGAGGCGCGCAAGTACTATGGGATGGTTCTACCGGTCTGCCGTTTTTACATCGAGCGGCGCTATCGTTTGCTGCAACTGCTGTATGACGCCATGTTCGAGAACACGATTAACGGCATGCCGATTTGCCGGTCGATGATTCTCACAGATCCGCAGGACAAGGCACTTTATAACGATAAGGCGGGCCTTCTTGATAACCAGTTCATGATCCGGAATGATTTGCTGATCGCCCCAGTTCTGGAGCCCGAGTCTTCGAATAACCTGAACGGCCATCGCGACATCTACTTGCCTGCCGGCTATCGATGGTATTGCTTCATGGACAATCGCTTGCCGCTTTCCCCATCGATCGAGGGCGGTACGACGATTCGCGGCTTTGATGCCGGCCTGTATCTCGACGGGGCACACATCGGTTTCATCGTCCCGACTTATGTAAGAGCAGGAGCTATCCTGCCGACCCTCGAGGTGGAACAGTATGTCGGGGAGCGCAATCGCAATGGCGAGTCGAACCCCATCACCTACAACCTCTATCCCGGCGGTAGCGGATCGTATACATGCTACCTGGACGATGGAGTCAGCCGCTCCTCAGCACCGCTGAAAGGCGACGATCGGGAGGAGCACCTCAAGCGGGGAGGCGATCCTGACGCCAAGGGGGAGTTCCGCCAGCTCGACATTACGCAGACTTACGCGCCTGGAGGAGCACGGCATGTGCGTCTGAGGCGCGCGCACGATGGCTATACACCGCAATTCGAAACCTATTTCTTCCTCGCTTTCGTGCACGATCCCCAGGAGCCTGTGGCGCGGCCCGGTTGCGTGAAGCGGGCCGGTCAGACCGTTTCCATGTTAAGCGGTGGGTTGCCCGGGGACCGCGCCAACCGTCTAGCGGCGAGCACTCTGGATGCTTGGTACTACAACGAAAGCGTCCGCATCAGCTTCGTGAAGGTTTTCGACAATTCACCAGACATCCAGATTGATTTCATGCCAATGCCCTGAGCCCAGGGCGTGAGGAGGACATTGTGACTACAAATGCATACGTCGCTGCATCGTCAGCGGCGGCCATGATTTCGTTGAGCGCTGCCGAAGGGGATTGTCTAGCCGCAATCGCCGGCCGGATATTTCCCGCCGATGAAAACAGCCCAGACGCTGTCGATCTCGGTGTGCTGACGTACATCGACCGTGCTCTCCAGGGAGCCTACAGCGATCAGCTGGAACATTATCGGCTCGGTCTGGCGGCAATCAACAGTGCGGCTAAAGCGAAGCACAACCAGGTGTTCGCAAATTGCACGCCTGAGCAGCAGGACGCAATGCTGCTCGATCTCGAAAAGGGCGACTTTCCCCTGATGCAGACCCCGCCCCCGGCGGCGTTCTTTAACACGGTTAAATTGCATGTGCAGGAAGGACTCTTCTCCGATCCGCTGCACGGCGGCAATCGCGGCAAAGCGGGGTGGCGCTTCCTTGGTCATCCCGGGGTATGGCCCTCGAACACCGCTGAGGAAAACCTCTCTGCCATGCCGGTCACGAAGGGCAACATCATTCAATCGATTGCCGATCTCGATCTCGATAAGTGGCGCGCAGATGGAAGTGCGGCACTGAGGCACTACGATTCCGCGCGGGGGGCGGCTGCACCCGAGGGACCGGCTGACGTGGTGATGATCGGCGTTGGCGCAATGGGAGGCATCGTCGCCCCGGTGCTCGCGGAGGCCGGCCTGAAGGTTGTGGGCCTGGAAGCAGGGGCCTGGCGTACCAGCAGCGATTTTGTTCCCGACGAGCTCGGAGTCACGTTTTACTGCCGGGCCGGTATGAGTGCCAAGTTCAATTCCGAAGTTCCCCGCTGGCGCCGCAACAGCTCGCAGGAACAGACCGAGCCTGCGATGGTGTCTTTCGGCCGCATGATGGACAGCGTAGGCGGCAGTGTCATTCATTATGGAGCGTGGCTGCGCCGCTTCCATCCGTTCCATTTCAAGGCTCTGACGCGCGTACGTGAGATGTGGGGGGAAAAGGTCCTTCCTCCGGACTCTGGCTTGACCGATTGGCCCATCACGTACGCCGAACTCGAGCCCTGGTATCAGTTGGCCGAGACGATCTGTGGCGTCTCGGGCGACGAAGCGAATCCCTTTACGCCTCGCGGGAAGCCCTATCCTATGCCGCCACTGCGGCCGTTCCGGCTGGGGGAGATCTTCAAGGAGACTGCCGTCTCCATGGGCCTCCATCCGTATCCCGGCCCTGTCGGTATGAACAGCGTGCCCTATCAGGGCCGCCCTGCATCGAGCTACACCGCCTGGAGCAACGGATTCGGCTCCTTTGACAATTCCAAATGGAACCCATCGTTATCCTCCATCCCGCGCGCGCTCGAGACTGGCAACTTTGACCTGCGCACTAACTGCCGCGTGGTTCGCATTCTCACCGATACCTCTGGCCATGCAGACGGCGTTGAGTACATTGATGCGAACGGTGTGCGCCGGGTGCAGAAGGCGCGCACGGTGATCCTGAGCAGCTTCACCTTTGAGAATGCCAGGCTACTGCTGCTTTCCGGAGACGCGAAGCACCCGCACGGTCTGGGTAACGACCAACGCCAGGTGGGCAAGTACTACATGACGAAGCAATTTGCACATGTCGACGGGGAGTTTCCCGAGCGGTATTTCAATCGCCACACCGGCCCAAATTCCCAGGCGATGATCTGCGACGATTTCGTGAGCGCGGACTTTGATTCGTGGAGGCATGGCTTCGTTGGTGGATCGACGATCGGTGTGGAAAACCAGTTCCTGCCTATTCAGATCAGCCGCGAGCCCACGCCCGAAGGGGTGAGCGCGTGGGGTAAGCCTTACAAGGATTTCATCCGCAATTGGAACCACTGGGGTGTGGTTGCGATTCAATCGGACGCCATGCCCTACTCCTCCCACACGCTCGATCTTGATCCGCATTACCGCGATCGCAGCGGGCTTGGGCTGCCCCTCGTTCGCATCACCTACGATCTGCTGAAAAATGAGCGCAGCATCTCCGAGTTCATGATGGGCAAGGCCGAAGAATGTCTGCGCGAAATGGGAGCGGTGCGCACATGGCGCGGACCGATGCTGACCGGAGTGTGCAGCAGTCACGACGTGGGCGGATGCCGCATGGGAGACGATCCCGGCCGTTCTGTGGTCAACGCGGATCTGCTGGTGCACGATACGCCGGGTCTTTATGTGTTTGGCGGCTCGGTTTTCCCGACCTGCCCGGGTGTAAACCCGAACCTGACCATCTGGGCGCTCGTTTTGCGCGCGTCCGAACAACTGATTCGTGATCTGAAAACTGGAGGCGCGAAATGACCGATATCTACTACCCCAAAGATCAAATTGCACTGAATCCTGACTGGCCCGAGTGGCTCAGGCAAGAATTTGCGGACAATCAACAAAACGGACAGGTAGGGGCAAAGCTTGTCCTGGAGACCGATCATGTGCGGGTGTGGTTCATTCTTCTCGAACCGGGAGAGCGTCTGCCGGTGCACAAGCACGTGCTGAACTACCTCTGGACGGTTACGCATCCGGGCACTTCGCGATCCCATTACCACGACGGCGAAACGATCGAAGCCAGCTATTCTCTGGGCCAGACTGTGCAGCACAGCTACGGTTCGGGTGAATTTATGATGCACGATCTGGAGAACATCGGGAACTTCCAGCTTGGCTTCACGACGGTCGAATTTCTCGACAGCACCAACCCGCCGCTGTCGTTGGCAAAGGTCTACGAAGCCGTCATGACTTAGATTCGTGATGAATTGATTCCTCAAACTCGGGAAGGGTGGGACCTGCTTTGCCGGTTCAGATTTGAATAGGCGAGCAGGTTCCCAATTCTGTCAGAAGCGCCGGCGGGTTCACGTCCAGTCTATTGTTTGATTTGACCGCGGGACTGGAGTCCCGCCCCTTCACCCCAGACAGAATTGTCGTCCCGAGCGAAGTCAAGGGATCTGCAGTGCCGCTCCCGGTGGCTAGAAAATCATTTCCTCAGGGGCTGAACAGGCTGCGGAAAAACAACGCAGCGGCTCGACAAGCCTGCCAGGCGTAGCCACTTGTCTAGGCAGGGATACAGTATCTAGCGCCTCGCTCGTTGCTTCGGCGCGTTTTTCCGCAGCCTGTGAAGCCGATTGTCCGAATTCGTAATTCGCGCGAGTGCCATGCAATCACTGCTAGAAGCACTCCGGGCGTAGCTGACACTTTCAGAAAAGGCGAAAGTCCGCCACTATCCCGTTGCCTTAACTCTCGTTCTGGCCTGCACTTCTAGGACTGCACAAAACTAAGTATGATGTTTGAATCCGTGAGGCGCCTAAACGACTAGAACTGGTCTCATATATGGGTCTGCGGCTTCTGGTTGGACCCTGAGCCCCGCTTCGGGGGCGGGTCTCATGCGCGGCCTCTCCGAAACTTGTCTATATATGAGACCAGTTCTAGTGCCGCGGCCGCCATATTTCGACCCCTGGAGGATCTGAGTGACTACCGACAAGCCTCTTCGTCTTACAGGGATTAAAGCTCTGATGATTACCGTGGTCCTATCCGGCATGGCGTTCGGTCAAGAGACAACCACACCGGCCGCGGGCAGCGCGCCACCAAGTGACAAGGTTAACGCGCCTAGCGGTCAAGGGATCCGGCAACCGGCGCCATCGACAGTTGCAAATCCATCCGCAGCCGGCAGTCCACCGGCGACAGATCTTATCCTTACGAGCGCGGAGTGCCGGCTGTACGCTAGCTACTTGCCGGCTAAGTTTACAAGGGTGGATTGCGAGCTTGGGGACAGTGTTGTTGTCACTGTCAGCAATCTTTCCCAATGGATGGCCAATAAGAACGACCCACAGAAGTTGATTTTGGTATTGAATGGCAGGGTAATGAAGGGCCTCAGCGCCAGTGGCCCCACGACTCAACAGCCTGACGAGTTGCGCTTTGATCTCAAACGTATGGACCTGGTCCAGGGAGACCCCGATAGCCAGTCTAACCGTGACGCATGGAACGCTCTTCTAGGCCGCACCAAAGGCAGGCAAACCCTGAATGTAGGCGTTGCCCTGGCAGGAAATCCACCCTATTTCGGCACGGTGCCGTTACTGCCGGCATTTGAAGTTTTTCCACGCTATTGGCCTCTGATCGTTCTCTTCTTTCTCGCCTTGTTGTGGGCATTTTTGCTGCTGGCACACAATTCTGACATCGTACGTGACGGACCAAGTCCTGTCGGAGGGCCGAAACGATCATGGTTCAGCCTCGGGCCCGGCCCCGCAGGGACACCCGAGAAGCTGTCCTTCAGCCTCGCCCGCTGTCAAATGGCTTGGTGGTTCTTCATTATCCTGGCTGCATACATTTACATTTGGATGGTCACGGGCGAACGTGATTCGCTTACACCAGGTGCGCTGGTTCTCATGGGCATCAGCGCGGCCACAGGCTTCGGGTCCTTCCTCGTGGATTCGAGCAAGAGCGATCAGAGGCAAGCACTGCTAAATGAACGGAGCGTGCTCACGAGTCGGTTGACCATACTGTCCACGGATACCACGGCGGCCTCACCACCACCAAATGTGGATGATCTGAAAGCGGAACAGCAGCAAAAGACAGCTCGTCTGACGGATGTGACCACTGCGCTGAACAATCTCCCATCGCCGCCGGGTCCATCTCAGGGTTTCTTCAATGATATTTTGCGTGACGAAACAGGTGTGAGCTTTCACCGCTTTCAAATGGCTGTGTGGACCGTTGTTTTGGGGTTTGTCTTCGTAGTCGCGGTCAATAAAAGCCTGGCAATGCCGGATTTTAGCGCCACCCTTCTCGGTTTAATGGGCATTAGCGCCGGCACTTATGTAGGGTTCAAGATTCCCGATCCACCGAAATAGTAACCGACCAGGCCTTCTGGTCGTTGTTCCTGGCACGGCCGAAGAATCTCACGTTTAGCGATGCTATACGTGAATCGGCCCGGGATTCTGCCAACCACAGTCAAGAATCGATTGTCCCACGATCTTGCCGGCCTTCGCAGCATCTTCCGCGCCAACCGAACCCGCATTCAGCCGCACGACGTCGTTTTGGCCGGGGGCAATGAAGAACGGCTCACCATCGGCGATGCGAACGCCAGCAGCTGCGCTTCGCTCCTGAATATGTTTGGAATCGACGCCAGGGGGTAGCCGCACCCACACGTTGACACCATCAGAACCGGACCAGCAGCCACCCCCACGTGGCGCTACGATTTGATTCAAGGCGGCGCATGCGCTTTGCCGGCGGTCGCGGTAAGCATCGTGCGCTTTCTTCAAGGCCACGTTTACCTCGTCTGTTTGTAGCGTCTTTGCGAGAACTCGCTGAAGCAAACGTGAACTCCAGCCGTCGGCGAAGGTTTTCGCTTCTGACAGCGGTTCCCGTATAAAGGGGCGCGCGACGGCCGCCGCCATTCTCAGGTCCGGAGCTATTGATTTCGAAAACGAACGCACATGCAAAACCCGATTCTCTAACTCGGGAACAGAAAGCAAAGTGCCCGGCTTGGTGGCGGCAATTCCTGCGACCTGGTCGTCTTCCACCACAATTGCGTCAGGATGCGCCTTCAGTACGTCGGATAGCTCCGATAAACGCTCTATCGACCACGAGGCGCCGGTTGGATTGTGGGCACGTGGGGTCAATATCACTAGCCTTGCACCATCACGCAAGGCCGCATCGAGCGAAGCCGGCACTGCGCCAAAGCGGTCCACGGCGATGCCCATCAGCCGCCCACCGGCACGCTCTAAAGTGTCCATCAGGGTTGGATAACCAGGCTCCTCGACCGCGACCGACAACGTGGATTTTTCCGATTTCACCCTTACAACTTCATAGATAAGAGCGAAAAACTGCTGTGCCGAACTACCGATAATCAAATCCTGAGTTCGCGCCGGAACGTGGTCGCCTTCCAATATCGGAACCAGGATGTCCGCCAAAGGCTGGATAGGTTCGGTACCGGCATACTGCAGATCGGCTGAGTTGACTTCCTGAATGCAATTTGCCCAGGCCCGACGGATGACTTCGAGCGGCAGCAGCTTCGCATCAGGCCGGCCCGTGCTACATTCCATCGCGTCTGTGTACGTGGCGCGGAGTCGCGAGCTGGCACGCATTAAGGCATTCCGCCGCCAGGGGTTGCGAGTTCCGCTAAGCTTGGGTAGCGGTGGTGGGTTGACGGCGCTGCGTGAATTTGACGAATTCCCGTTTACATCCTGCCAATCTGAAACTACGAAAGTGCCGCGGCCCACTTCGGCACGAACGAATTTGCGACTCCCCAAGAGGTCGAACGCGGAGCTGATTGTCGTAGCGCTCACGCTCATAAGGCCCGAGAGTCGACGCACCGTGGGCAGCCGATCTCCCGAACTGAACTCGCCCGCCCGTATCGCACGTTCAAAGAAAACAGCCAACTGTTCATAGCGGGGCGGTCCAAACTCATCAAACACAAACTGCCCCAGCTTCTCGATCGGGCTCAACATTTTCCAATTGTACCGACATTGTTATCGTGATTAAACTTAAATTTTGCCCTTGACAGGGCAATATATGTGCGCGTAGGTTGCCATTGAATTGTTTTGATGGCTAATTGTTCTGATGACAATGTAGAGGACAATTTCCTGCTTAACCACGATCCTGGCAACGTTGTTGCGTCCTTTCCTGCTTCCGATACCTCGCGAGGATCTGTTTGAAAACGGTGGTCAATCATGGAAACACCGAGGACTAATTTGACTGCGTCTTACTCCATTCTCGTCGTGGGAACTCTGGACACAAAGGGCAACGAGGTTCGCTTTCTGCGGGACCGCTTAGTAGCCGCCGGATTGGCCACAACAGTCGTTGACATCGGAGTTTTGGGACCTCCCGCTTTCCAGCCGGATGTACCCCGCGAGGAAATAGCGCGGGCCGCGGGCGAAAGTATCGCTGAGTTGGTGGCCGCCGAGGATCGTGGCCGCGCGACTGCCGCCATGCATAAAGGATTAGCGGCATGGGTGTGTGAACGCCGGGAGAGAGGGCTTCGAGAGGGAATGATAGCTATCGGAGGCTCGGCGGGAACGGCTATTGCCACAGCGGGAATGCGCGAGCTTCCGATCGGTGCTCCGAAATTGATGGTTTCAACCATGGCGTCTGGCGACGTGCGCCCCTACGTCGGGACGTCCGATCTTTGCATGATGTATTCGGTGGCCGATTTCACCGGCCTGAATAGTCTCACGTCCACCATTCTCGCGAATGCAGCAGACGCGATGGCAGGGATGTGCGGACGTCGACCGCCTTTGCCGGAAGTGTCCAGCCGAACGCTGTTGGCAGCGACCATGTTTGGAAACACGACCCCTTGCGTGAACCGCGTCAAGGAACTGCTGGAAGCTCGCGGCTACGAGCTTCTCGTCTTTCACGCGACCGGAAGCGGAGGACAGGCGATGGAACGTTTGGTCGTCGAGGGTTTCGTGAAAGGCGTTTTGGATATCACGACAACGGAACTTGCTGATGAGCTCGTAGGGGGTGTTCTGACCGCCGGGCCACACCGGCTGGAGGCGGCGGGAAGAAAAGGCGCGCCCCAGATCGTTTCCGTCGGAGCCCTCGATATGGTCAATTTCGGTTCACCCGAAACAGTACCGCCTAACTTTGCCGGCCGGCTCTTCTATCAACACAACCCCGCGGTTACGCTCATGCGTACAACACCACAGGAGAACCGGGAACTCGGCGAGATGTTGGCCCGGAAGTTAAATCAGGCGAAGGGTCCTGTTGTTTTACTACTGCCCCTTCAGGGCGTTTCCGGCATCGATCGCCTGGGCAAGCCGTTCTTTGACCCGGTGGCCGACGAGAGCCTGTTCGATGCTCTCCGCGCCAATGTCGGACCGAGCGTAAAGCTGTTGGAACTGGATCTGCACATCAACGACCCGGAATTTGCTGAAGCAATCGTGGACGAATTTTTGAAATGCGCCGAAGCCTCATTGCGACTGAGTGCCGGCGCTTCCGCGACACCCGGGAGCAGGGTATGAGGTATTTTCGGCGAGTATTTCCGGCTACCGCGACGGCGTTATCGCAGCCGGACAGGCGGTGGACTCAATTGGCTCCCCTTAAAGAGGACTTAGCGTAATGGGAAATAGAAGAACCGAGTTGACTCGAAAAGACCACCTCGACCGGCTGCGGGCGGCCGTAGCGGCCGGGACGTCGATCATCGGGGCGGGTGCGGGCACTGGAATTTCAGCCAAGTGCGCCGAGGCAGGAGGCGCGGACCTCATCATCATTTACAACTCCGGTCGCTACCGGATGGCAGGACACGGATCGCTGGCGGGTCTTCTCGCTTACGGCGATGCCAACGCCATCGTGGTTAGCATGGCGAGGGAAGTTCTACCGGTGGTGAAGAACACTCCTGTGCTGGCCGGCGTAAACGGAACCGACCCCTTCCGGAGTATGCCGAGGTTTCTCAAGAAGCTGAAGCACATGGGATTCGCGGGAGTGCAAAACTTCCCTACCGTCGGCCTGATTGATGGGAACTTCCGCCAGAATCTCGAGGAAACCGGAATGGGATTCGGGCTTGAGGTGGAGATGATTGCCGCTGCTCACGAACTGAATCTGCTAACCAGCCCTTATGTTTTCGACGAAGAGCAGGCGCGCAGCATGGTCAGGGCGGGTGCGGATATCGTCGTCGCACACATGGGACTGACGACGAAGGGCACAGTCGGAGCGCAAACGGCGATGAGTCTGGACGAGGCTGCCTCTCGAGTTCAATCGATTTGTGATGCAGCGAAATCGGTCCGTTCGGATGTGATCGTGCTCTGCCACGGCGGCCCGATCGCAGAACCGGAAGACGTAGAGCGTGTGCTCGATCAAACGCGTGCTGTTGCCGGTTTCTTCGGCGCATCCAGCGTAGAACGGCTCCCGACCGAGCAGGCAATCACGGCTCAAGTTCGGGAGTTTAAGGCTACCGCTCGGAGAAACATAACTGGGATTGGCGCTAGAACTTAGTGCGAACAAGTTTCTCGCCCTAACTTCAGCTGTTGTTATTGGCATAACCGTGGAGCTGAATAGGAACGACTTATGTGTCCTTTGCGAAGAAGTATAAAGGGTCTCCCATACCGGCGATTTTCATGCCGATCTCCGCACAGAGCACCAACAAATCTTCAAAGGCAGTCGTCGCACTTATCCGACCCCTTTGACAAAGCGGAGTTAGAGTTGGTGCAGGGAACTCCTTTTAAGCAACCTACATGCTTGCGGTCTCAAAGCGTTCTTCCTTCCCGTCCCGTAAGCCGGTCAATTAATGGAAAGGTCTGCTCCCTGACCATTTAACCAACGAGGTAATAGTATGAAGCTTCCTGATCGAGTAACCATTCTTACTGCGACTGCGGCCATCCTATTGTTGTCTTCGGCATCCGCCCGGTTGTTTGCGCAAGCATCGACGGGGGCGGTGGCTCAGATCACAGGATCGGTTTCCGATTCCACGGGGGCTGTTGTTCCGGGAGCCGAGGTGAAGGCCACACAGACAGAAACCAGCTTTACACGGACTGCCGTTACCGGTGTAGACGGAACCTATGTCCTTCCCAATTTGATCGTTGGACCTTATGAACTCCAGGTTGTTCACGCGGGGTTTAAAACGTACTTACAGAAGGGGATTGTCCTCGAGGTAAATGAGGACGCTACCGTTGCCATCCAACTCCAGGTCGGTGCGACCAGTGAGAGCGTTTCTGTCAGTGCCAATGCCTCGATGGTAAATACCGAGTCGACATCCGTTTCATCGGTCATCGAAAATAGGCGCGTTGTGGATCTCCCCCTGAATGGAAGGGACCTGACGCAATTGGTTCTGCTCTCTGGCGCGGCCGTACAGACGAATTTCGGCGATTACATCAGCAGCAAGAATTATCCGACCTCCCATACCATAACGGTGGCAGGGGGTGAAGCCTCTGGAACCGGCTACATCGTGGACGGCGGCGGCGCGTATAACGATCTTTACGGGGGCTCTAATCTGCCCTTACCTTTCCCGGATGCGGTGCAGGAATTCAGCGTGCAAACCAGTATGATTCCTGCGCAGTACGGTGGATATCCGGGGGGAGCCGTCAATATTGTCACCATGTCGGGAACCAACAGCTTCCATGGAGTTCTTTTCGAATTCCTGCGCAACTATGCGGTGAATGCCGCGAACTACTTTGCAACCACGGTCGATTCGCTGAAACGCAACCAATTTGGCGGCACGTTGGGTGGACCGATCGTAAAGAACAAGCTTTTCTTTTTTGGCGGATATCAGGGGACGATCCAGCGCACCGCGCCACCTACGAGCACATTCTTCGTCCCCACGGCGGCCGCGCTCAACGGGGATTTCAGTACGCTCACGTCATCCACGTGCACCAGCAAACCTGTCACACTGACCAACCCCGCGGGTGGGACGTTTCCAGGAAACTACATTAACCCTGCTCTCTTCAATTCCTCGGCGACACAACTGGTCAAAAAATATATCCCTTCTACCACTGATCCGTGCGGAAAACTCCTGATCGGAATTCCAGACCCGAGTAATGAAAATCAGTACATTGGCAGGGTTGACTGGACTACCAGCGCACGAAATAGCGTATTTGGGCGGTACTTCAATTCGCACTACAGCAATCCACCGTACTTCAACGGAAGCAATCTCCTGCAGACCACCCGGGCTGGACTTAACTTTATGATTCAGGCCGTGACCGCCGGCGATACCTACACTTTTTCTCCAGAAATGATTAACAGTTTGCACTTGACCTGGACGCGCGAGCCACTTACGCGGGGACCTGCCGCAAACCTGCCTTCGGCGGCCAGCCTGGGACTGAATATCGGCCCTTCTCCGGGAAATACTCCCTCTTTCAGCATCAATGGGGGATTTACAACTAGTTGCGGAACTTGTGCCACTGCATATGTCAATAGGAACCAGGCTGAAGTGAGAGATGACATAAGTTGGATCCATGGCCGCCATCAGATTACGTTCGGAGGGCTTTATGAACGCGCGCAGCTGAATGAAGACTTCGCGACCCTTTCTACAGGGAACTATTCCTTCGACGGCTCGTTCACGGGCCTAGGACTTGCCGATTTTATGTTGGGGGACGTCGTTGGATTTAGCCAGGGTTCGTCGCAGATCTGGAATGCCAGGGATAACATGTTGGGACTGTATGTGCAGGAAAACTTCCACGTCAGCAAGCGGCTCACGCTCATGGGTGGTCTCCGCTGGTCCCCTTACTTCGTCCCGTATGACATCTTCGGTCGTAGTTCGTATTTTGACCAGGCAGACTACACCGCCGGGCTGCACAGCAAAATATTCCAGAATGCGCCGCCAGGCGTTTTCTTCCCCGGGGACACGATTCCGGGGCAGGGCGCCTTCCCCCGTGCCGGATCACACAGCCGTTTATGGAACTTCGCGCCTCGGCTCGGTGTTGCCTGGGATCCTACGGGTTCAGGACTTTGGAGTGTTCGCGCCTCCTACGGAATTTTCTACGCGGATCCGGAAATGGCAAATTTTGAAACATATTCCTACATCGCCCCATATGGAAACCAAATCTCACTCACCAGCCCCACTGGAGGCCTTTCCTCTCCTTATGCGGGCATTCCTGGTGGCGATCCATTTCCTTTGCCGTTTCCGCCCCCGCCCGATATCCCCTTCGTGATGCAGGGTGAATTCTTTACTTTGCCTCTGCATATTCATCCGCCAAATACGCAGCAGTGGAACGCTTCGGTCCAGCGGCAGTTGGGAGCGGATTTGCTTGTGACTGTGTCTTACATCGGCAACAAATCCACGCACCGCTGGGTGGGCATCCCGTTGGATCCTGCCGTCTACATACCCGGCACGTGTGGCACGAAACCGTGTTCCACAACTTCAAATACGCAGTCCAGGCGCGTCCTGAGCCTCATCAACCCGACCGCCGGGACTCTCATTGGCAGCGTCCCTTACACGGACGATGGGGCCAACGCTAACTACAATGGCCTTCTTCTTTCGGCTAACCGCCGCTTCAGCGGGCATTTCAGTGTGCTGGCGAACTATGCGTGGTCGCACTGCCTAAGCGAAGGGGAGCAGGATGCGGAAGGAGGTGGAGGCAGCATCCAGGATCCCTACAACATATTCGCGAGTCGTGGGAATTGCAACAGCGACGTCCGGCAAATATTCAACTTGTCGTATATCGTGACAAGCCCGCATTTCGAGAACCCGGCGATCAACAAAATCTTTAGCAACTGGCAACAGGCGGGAATCATGGGAGCGCAGACAGGGAACTGGTTAACGCCCTTGGACGGCCAGGACATTTCGCTGACCAATGTTGGCAACGACCGTCCTAATTTGGTCGGGAACAGCCGTCTAAGCAATCCTTCCATCCATGAGTGGTTTAATACCTCGGCCTATGCAAAACAAGCCACCGGAACGTATGGAAATGGAGGAAGCTACTCGATCCTTGGACCAGGAAGTTTTACCTTCGACGCCGAGCTTTCCCGCGGGTTCAAGATTCGCGAGGGCCAAACCTTGCAGCTGCGATTCGAGGCATTCAACGCCTTAAACCACCCGGTATTCAATACTCCGACGACAACTCTCACCTCGAGTACATTCGGGCGGATACTCACGGCCAACAACCCGCGCATTCTACAGGCTGCGGTTAAATACGTCTTTTGACCGGCTGGTTTTCTGATGCGTGTTGAGTTATTAACCCGATGCTGAAAGAGGTAAATACGACGAACCTGAAGATGCAAACAGATCGTTACGTATGCAGCCTGCCGGCGGAAATCGC
>JBARKD010000017.1:0-11220 GCA_049800615.1 Acidobacteriaceae bacterium
TATCCACACTGAGCACAATTGCGCGGGCATGTAGTGATTGTCCGGGTTGATAAAGCAGTTTGTCCGTATTGATGATGATGCGAGCCCGCGGGTCGAGCTCGAAGTCGAAATCCTCCTTCCTCGTTTGATCGCGTTTCCGAGCCTCAACGTTGATTGAGCCACCGTCAGTGACTGCTCCCGGGATATGGAAGAGAAGAACAGCATCGCCAGATGAGTTCGTAGTGTGCGTTATGACGGCGCGCTTGTCGACCGAATCGAATTCTAGCTCGCCTCGAACCTCCACGCCGCTCACTGGCTTCCGCGTAACCGGGTTGGCTGCGTGGATTCGCACGCGATAGGACTGGTCAGGCAGGGCTTTGTCAGCGTGCGCGATGCGGAGTTCGAACATGTCGGGGGCGATAGCTCCCAGGGCAACGACGCCACTGGCCGCTTGCTTGTCATTCAACAGAAGCCGGTACTTCACGCGATACCACAGCACCGGATCATTGTCGGCCACCAGGGGGATCGCGGGTCGTGGCAAGGACAACTTGATTAAACTGCGACCGGGTTTGAGGTGCTCAGTAGTTTTGGATGACGCTACGACCGCGTCTTTGGGATCGAGCAGATCAACGTAAAGAGTGCCGGAGACGGTTGTTTCGGACTCGTTCGAAACGGGTGCGATCAATGCGATTTCCCGTTCGGAAATGACAGCGCTCATCTCCGATTCATTGACCCGGAGAGGCGCGGAACTCGCGAGAAGACGCGTCGAGATTGCGACGAGCAGAATGGCCAGCAAACGAATGCGTTGCGCAGATCGCATATGTCAACCGTCGAGCACAAGATTTACGCGAATAGTAGCACGGGAGAGGACTTACTTCTGTGCGTGAGGGTTCGCCCAGTCCAAACAGTGGCCGTTTCTACTCATTTCTACTTCTTCAGTGAAGGGTGATTTTTCGTAATCCAGCCTTCGACTTCGCTGTAAAACTGGGATGCCTGGATGAGGATCTCCTTTGCTTCCGTCTCCGTCGCAACGTTGGAGAAGGTGTAGTCGATCGTATTTCGCTTTCGCCGACAGGTTTCGAAATAATCGGCGTACTTGTGAACGGGTTTGCCCAACACAAGTTTTGTGCTCTCTAACGACACCCGGTGATGTCCCACCTTGCTCATGATCCGATATCCCGCACAGGCAATCGCCATGTTGGCGGCCTGGAGTGCTGCGTTGTAAGCAGTGGCGAATCTCCGATCTGCTGAGAGGCCAGTAAGACTCGCGTCCGCTAGGTCGCGGGCGATCAGGGCCCGCATATTGTCTAATTCCTTCTTGGAGGTTTTGTGTTTCTGGGCTTCCTTATTTGCCAACAAGTTCGTCCAAGTCACTCTGGGCTCCTCTCACAAAATGCTTGCGCCCCTTCAAAACGGTTGTCAGGAAATGATCATGCGACTTCACCTTCTCACGAAACTCTTCCTGGGAATAGACCGTGGCATTCACTTCCCTCCCGAGGCGTTGCTCCGCGTTGCGCAGTGCCGAAGACAGGTCAGCAAGACCAGCTTTGCCGACGACCATCAAATCCACGTCACTCGTCGCATGCTCCCGGTTTCGCGCAACGGAGCCGTAGACAAAAGCACATTGGATTTTGTCTCCGAAGGGCTCCAGTATCTGCTTCACAATCGGAATGAGACCTGCGGTTTTCTCGAACAGCTGCTGCAGTTCTCGGAATACCGGGGATCTGGTCTCTGCTTTGAAGTAGGCCCTTGTACCTTCACGGCGGTGCGTTAATATGCCGCTTGCCACCAGGGATGACAGTTCCCGCTGAAGGCTGGATGGGGTCGTCCCGAGACGATCAGCAAGCTCCGACAGATACCACCATTTGCTTGGCTGTGTGAGCGTAGCCGCGAGCACACCTTGGCGCACGTGTGGGAACAGCGCGGTTAACACCGACGAGTTACGCATATTGCGTATATTGTTACGCATATTGCGTAAGATGTCAATATGCACCTTGGAGTATGTGGACTCAGGCGCGGGCTGCTTCTAGTTGCGCGGCGGATAGAAACTGCAACAGTCGAGTCTCCTCATGCCGTTTATTCTTAAACCAATCTGTTGACCAGACTCTATAGATTTTCCAGCCGTGGCTCTCAAGGATCTCTTGGCGTAGACGATCGCGATCGCGGGCTGACTTCGCTGAGTGATAAGCTGCGCCATCGCACTCGATTCCTGCGAGGTATCGACCTGAATTGGCCGAGTCTTTAACGCCGATGTCGATGGAGAACCGTGCAACGCCCACTTGAGGCACAATTTCATACCCTGCCGACTTGAGAATATACCCCACCGAAATCTCGAAATCGCTGTCAGGTTCGCCTCCCGCTCCGGGTATCTCGGGGATTGTGCCATTCTTGGCAAATTCCAAGTATTGTCGGAGAACCTTCACTCCCCAAGAGGCGCTGTCTGTCACGATGTTGTTAGCTTGTAGGGACGAAAACACTTCGACTCGCCTCTTGGCACGCGTGAACAGGACATTCAGCCGTCGATGGCCCTGTGGTCCGTTGATTGGTCCAAACCTCTGGAATTGCTTGCCCTGCTCATTTGGTCCGTAGGTCGTCGAAATGAAAATCACGTCCCGCTCATCGCCTTGTACATTTTCCAAGTTCTTGACAAACAACGGTTCCGACTTCCCCCGCCAGTCCGATACAAACGCCTCCGCGTGGGGATCATTCATGATTTCCTGGTCAAGCAAGTCGTCTATCAGTTCACGTTGTTCAAAGTTTAATGCCACGATTCCGAGGCTCTCTTGCGGATGTACGCGCATGTGTTCGACCGCTGCGCGAACCACGTTTGCTGCTGGATACTGTCGCGCACGCGTTCTTTGAGATGTTCGTCGGTCCGCGAGGCCCTGGCAATGCCAATCACCGGTACATCCAGGTGACGATGCCGGACCATATGATAAAGAGCGGGAAAGATTTTCTTATGGGCTAAGTCTCCCATTGCTCCGAATAGAACCAGAGCATCGGCTGGCATTGTCTCTTCTTTATTCTTTCCCGTCGCGCATCCTTGTCTGAGATCCGGCATGAATTCCTCCTAGGTCCTTTAGGGATAGACTCGCATCGTTCAAACTTGGCTGCCCAACATTCGGTCCAGATTGAATGCGGCGCTGATCAGCGCCAGATGTGTAAACGCCTGCGGGAAATTGCCCAGGGCCTCGCCTTGCGGCCCTGTCTGTTCCGAATAAAGCCCGAGGTGGTTGGCATAGCCCAACACACGTTCAAACAGCAACTTGGCTTCGTCCAACTTTTCCGGGATTCCCGCACTCGCGCGAGTGAGCGCCTCTACGAGCCAAAAAGAACACATATTGAAAGTACCCTCAGCACCCGGAAGTCCGTCAATGCGTGCCTGCGGCGGATAACGATAGACGAGGCTGTCACTGACAAGACCTCCATCCCTCGGATTCTCGCGGATCGCATTTATGGTGCTGATCATCCGCGGATCGGTCGGAGCCATAAAGAAGACCAGCGACATAATAAGGAGCGCCGCGTCCAGGTCATCGCTGCCGTAAAACTGCGTAAATGCGCGGCGTTTCTCGTTCCAGCCCTTAGCCATCACTTCTTCATAGATTCTGTCCCGTTCCCTCAGCCACTTAGCGCGGTCGGCTGGAAGCGCTCGCTTGTCGGCCAGGCGAAGACCACGATCCAGGGCGACCCAGTTCATGACTTTTGAATAAACAAAATGTTCCTGCCGATTGCGCATCTCCCAAATGCCGGCGTCTGGAAGCTGCCAGTGCTCGCAGATCCACTCCAGGCGAGCGCGGACCTTTACCCAAACATCGTATGAGGTGGGACTCACGTACTTGTTGGACAAGTAAAGCGCGTCCATGAGTTCACCGTAGATGTCTCCCTGAAACTGCGCAACAGCTGCGTTGCCGATGCGCACGGGTCCGGACTCTCGATACCCTTCCCAGTGATCCAACGTCTGCTCGACAAGTTTATTGTCGCCTGCGATGGTGAAGACGACCGCGCCGGGGTCTTCTGGATGGACGTGCTTCGACGCGTACTCTTCGATCCAGTGCATGAAGGCCGCGGCCTCATCCTTGAAGCCCAGCCGCAAAAAGGCGTAAACCGTGAAGGCAGCGTCGCGCATCCAGGTGTACCGGTAGTCCCAGTTGCGAGTGCCTCCGATGACTTCAGGCAAGCTGGCGGTGGGGGCTGCGATGATCGCACCGGTAGGCTCAAAGGTGAGAAGCTTTAGCGCCAAGGCTGACCGGTGCACCTGCGCCTGCCAGCGCCCGTGGTAGGTACAGGCGGAGAGCCAGTCTTGCCAGAACTTCACGGTGCCCCGTAACAGTTCCTCAGCCCCTTTTTCGCACGGCGGACATGGCACAGCGGCCTCGGCGGAGTCGTCCCTAAGAACGAAGACTTGCGATTCTCCTTCCGAGAGCACGAACTCGGCAGACACTCCACCGTGCCCGTCATTCTTGAGTGGCACCGCAGTCGAAAGAGCCAAGATCAGACGGCCCGACTTGAATGTTGCCCCGTTAGTTCTGATCAGCACTTCGTGCGTCTGTCGGCCGTAATCGAAGGCTGGGCGGCAAGTGACCGAAATGCGTACCGTTCCCCGGACGCAACGAATGCGACGGTATACATGGCGATACGCAGACGATTCGGAGGCTAGCCCCACCGGCATGAAGTCTTCCAATTCGGCAATTCCGTCCGCCATTAAGAATCGCGTAACCAATACATTTGTGGAAGGCCAATAAAACTGCTTGTGCCGCACGTCGTCAGAGGCGGCGGAGATTTGGAAGCGGCCTCCCTTTTTGTCATCCAAAATCGCCCCAAAAACGCTGGGCGAATCGAAGTGCGGGTAGCAGTACCAATCGATCGAACCGTTCATGCCTACCAGAGCAACAGTCCGCATGTTGCCGATGATTCCGTAATTTTCGATAGGTTGATACGCCATTGCTTTGTGCCTTCCCTGTCCGAGAACAGGCTGTCGTCAATTCAGGTGAACCTTGGGCTCGACGGACATGCCGGGGCGCAACTTATCCAAGTCGCGCTGATTCGCATTGAAGCGTATCCGCACGGGCAGCCGCTGCACGATCTTGACATAGTTACCGGTTGCATTTTCGGGCGGGAACAGGCTGGATCGATCTCCAGTAGCGGCTGGCATAAACTCGACCTCGCCATCAAACGACTCATCGAGGGAATCCACCTCGATGGTCACGTGCTGTCCCACGTGCATTTTGCGCAGTTGTGTCTCCTTAAAGTTCGCGGTCGTCCAGACATTGTCAATCTGAACCACCACGATGAGCTGCTGACCTTGCGAAATTCTGCCCCCGATTTCCGCAGTGCGCTGGCTCGCAATCCCGTCCACCGGGGCCACGATGTGGCAGTAGCTCAGGTTGAGCAGAGCCGTATCCAACTGCGCTTTCGCCGAGTCCACGCTGGCTTTGCGGGAATCGACGGTTGCCTTGTGAATCGTGATC
Source organism: Acidobacteriaceae bacterium (assembly GCA_049800615.1). Taxonomy (GTDB): domain Bacteria; phylum Acidobacteriota; class Terriglobia; order Terriglobales; family Acidobacteriaceae; genus PALSA-350. The sequence continues at coordinate 5,448 of JBARKD010000017.1, forward strand.
TGGCGGGGTAAATTTGCCTTGTCCTCGGAATGTTTGGTCTGCTGTTGGCGCAGTATCGTTTTTTTCTCCTCGACGATCTGTTCCGAAGACGCGGCCGCGTATCGACTCGCCTCGACTGCCGCCTCATCCCCACCTGCGTTCGAAACGTATTGGTCATAGTCGGATAAAGAGATTTCTCCCTGGTCGACCAATTTCTTGTAGCGCACCAGATCGGACTGGGCTTTCCGGTTGTTCGCCTCAGCCTGACGCAGCTTCGCGGAATTGCTGTCGTAGTCGCGTTGAGCGCTGGCGATTGCCGCTTCCGCATTGACGACTTGCTGCACGTCCGTATCGACCGTGGCTTGGTTGGAAGTCACCGTGATGGGGACGTTCGGACTTTCTGCAGCCGCCTGAGCGATGGCTTGCTCATAGCCCGCGCGGGCTTGCGCCACCAGTACCTCGTAGTCCCTCGGATCCAGATCGACCAGGGGTTGGCCTGCCTTCACCGGCTGATCATTTTCGACGTAGACCGCCTTCACCGTCCCGGCCACGCGTGAGGCTATGGCGTTGAGGTGCCCGTTGATTTGCGCGTCATCGGTCGACTCGTAGGTGCGGGAGTAGAGCCACCACGCTATCCCAGCCACGAGAATGATGACCCCGACACCGATCCCGATAATGATTCGTCGCCGTTTGGTGGCGGGATCAACAGGCTTCTCCTCTTCTTTTTTCTTGTCGTCATCCTTCTCTCCCTTCTTGTCGTCGTTCTTCTCTCCAGAATCGCCCTCCTTGTTCTGGTCTTTGTTCTGATCTTTGTCTTTCTGATCGTCGTCCTTCTGGCTCTCGTTGTTTTGGCCGTTGCTTTGCGATGTGTTTTCCTGATCACCGGACGCCTGCCGCTTCTTTGCTCTCTCGCCCTTCTGCTGATCGAGCTCTTGCGGCTTCTGATCTTTCTCTTCTTCATCAGTCGTGGTAGGCATGGTCAATTTCCTTTCAGCATGTTCGGGATGAATTGTTCGGCTTGTCCAGTCGCTCTGGCAAGGCTGATCCGCGCCAGATTCAGAGAGAAGAGAGTGCTGACATAGTCCCGCTCTGCCGAGGCGACGGTCTCTTGCGATTGCACGACTTCCACTGAATTCGTAACCCCGGCGGCGAACCGGTCGAGCGACTGGGTGAGGATTTCGGCAGCCACTTTACGATTCTCTATCGCGACTGCGATCTGTTCGGTCGCTACCTGCAAGTCGACGTAGGCTTGTCGTACATCAAGTTCGACCACACCTTTTTCATCGGCATATTCCGCTTCTCGCTGGCTGAGCGCGGCATCGGCCTGTTCGACATCCGCTTTCACGCGGCCGCTTTGAAAGATCGGGATGGTGACCGTGGCTGCGGCCTGAAAAACAGAAACTCCCTTATTCGGGTTTATCCCCTCGAGCCCGTAGTCTCCCTTGACCCCAAGCGACGGGAGATACTCCGCCTTCGAGGCTCTGTGGGCTTCGCTTGCGGCCTTCAATTGCAGCCGGGCAGCCTTGAGATCGGAGCGCTCCTCGAATGCAAGTTTCAGCGCCTGTTCGAGCGAGACCGCCTCAGGTACCTGAGCGGGCAGTTCTTCACTCAAGGTAAATACTTGGCCCACAGGTAATCCGATAAGCCTGGCCAGTTGCATGGTCTGTTTCAGCAAATCCCCGCGCAACGATGTAAGCCTCTGCTGCTCGGTGTGATATTCCACAAAGCTCTTATTCCGGTCGATGGAGGCTTTCGTTCCCGCCTGAAACTGGTGCTCGGACTGCTTGAAGGTCGCGCCCGCCTGCTTGACCTGCGCTTCCTGTGACAGGACATTTGCTTTGCTCGCCAGGACTCGAAGGTAAGTTCCGCTGACCGCTAAAATGATGAGTTCTCGCGCATCCTGGGCGCTCATCTGCGCCGCATCTGCCGAAGCCTGCGATTGACGCAGGTTGTACAGCGAAGTCCTGCTGAGATCTTCGCTGACATTGGCCAGCGCGCTGTAGTAGTGGAAGGGTCCCACGGTGGTTGGGAGTGGAATGCTGCTGCCGAACGTGCCGGGAGTGAGACCTTGAGTCGCGAGATCGATTTTGGCCCCGTTCTCAGACAGCGTCCCGTAGATGTTCGGCAGCATCTTGCTGAGCGCTGCCAGCCGCTCTCCACGCAACTGCTTCACCGACGCATTCGCGCTAATAGCGCCCAGGTTGAAGCGCAGGCCGCGGCGGATCGCATCCGCAATGTTCAAGGTGAGCGGACCTTGCGGTGCATTCGGATCGGGCGTGCTTCCTTGATAAACACCCGACACTTGTATGGTGCTGTTGACGGTGTTGACGCTGGAACTGCCACCGTTTCCACTCGAAGACTGCTCCGCTTGAACGGCGCTGCCACTCTGCGCCCTGCCCGAAGGGGGCAACTGCTCCGCTCTGGGAAGCGAGGATGTGTCGCTCTGCTGGGCGAAGCTGGCGCCGCAAAGCACGACGAAGGCGGTGGCCAGGATGCCGAAAGAAATAAGGTGAATGGCGAAGCGTTGGTTCATTCCCCGGCTCCTCGGCACATATGTTTGCTCTTGTGGAAGGTGACTTCCACTATGGCGACTTGCACTCGGAACCTATTTATTAATAGCAACTTCAAGTGTGATTTCTCCTTGCCGCTTCGCGTCGGCCGCTCCTCACTCTGCTCCAGCGGCGGCTCCCTCGCCGGGTTTGTTCTTGCTCAGCAAGAAAGCGAAAAGGACCATTCCCAACGCCATCCAGGCCAGCAAGCGATAGACGTCGGCATATCCCAGTACCGCAGCTTGTTGATTGAGCTGACTATAAATCTGCCCACGGGCCATCGCGTCCCCTCCCGGACCGCCGCCATACGCCTTGGCGAGAGCGTCGAGCCGTTGCGCAAAGACTGGGTTTCCAGCCTGCATATGATCGGCGAGCCGATTTTGATGAAATAGCGAACGATTCGTAACGATGGCTCCAGTGATCGCAATGAAGATGCTGCCCCCGACATTGCGGGCAAAGTTGATAATTCCAGAGACCTGATTGCTCGCTTCTTTGGGCAGGCCCATGTAAGCCGCGTTGGTGATCGAGATAAAGCACAGCGGAATGGCAGCGACTTGCAACATCCGCAACCAGGAGCCGAAGCCGAAGCTCATCGACAGGTTGACGTGGGTGGAGCTGTAGTAGAAGGCTGCGGCAAAGAAGGCGAATCCGCCTACGGCAAGATTGCGGGCGGCAAACTTGTCGCTAGCGATTCCAGATAGCGGCGCGAGAATCAAAAGTACAAGGCCCCCGCCGGTAAGTGCCTCTCCGGCCACGGTCGCGGTATAGCCCAGAAGCTGTTGAGAGAACTGCGGCTGTAACACCGTGCTTGCATTGAGAAGTCCGCCAACCAACAGCATGAGGAAGGCACAGATAGCGAAATTCTTAAACTTGAATAATTTGACATTCATGATCGGGTCCTTGGCGTCCCACTCCCGCCAAATAAGCCCGATCATGCCCAGCACAAATAGGGACGCACATATTCGAATGAGACTGGAAGCCAGCCAATCGTTCTCTTCTCCTTTGTCGAGCATCACCTGCATGCCACCCATGGCGACTGCCAGTAAGCCCAGACCGATGTAATCGAGTTTCTTGATATTCGCCAGCGTCGCTTTAATCCACGGGGGATCTTCTACAAAGCGCGTCACCAGGATGAACGCAAGAATCCCGACGGGAATGTTGATGTAAAAAATCCATCTCCAGTTGTAGTTGTCGGTGATCCAGCCACCGATCGTTGGCCCGATGGAGGGAGCCAGCACGGTGACTAGCGCATAGAGAGCGAAGGCTTGGCCACGCTTCTTCTCCTCGAACGAATCGGCCATGATCGCCTGCGCCATTGGTTGCAATCCCCCGCCTCCAGCACCCTGTAAAATGCGGCAGATCAACAGCATCGGAAGTGAGACTGAGATGCCGCAAAGGAAGCTCGAAACCGTAAAGATGGTGATGCACAAGAGAAAAAAACGCTTGCGCCCGATCACGCTGGATGCCCAGGCGCCCATGGGAAGAACGATGGCGTTCGATACCAGGTAGCTGGTAAGCACCCAGGTTCCTTCGTCGGTACTAGCGCCTAGATTCCCGGAGATGTGAGGCAACGCGACGTTTGCGATGGAGGTATCAAGGACCTCCATAAAAGCGGCAAGCGCCACGGTCGCCGCAATCACCCAGGGATTGACCCGCGGCTTCCATTGTCGCTCGGCAGTGGCAGTCGCCATATCTAGTCCAGGTTCGGCCGTTGATACGCGTGAAACCGCCAGTGTAGATGGAGAGCGGTGTGCAAACTGAGCACTAGGGCACATGTTTCAATTGTTTGTGCGATGCCAATAATTGCCGGTTCTTCGACATTGCGGTTCTCCGGCTGGGCAACCGATCAACTGTTCGGTGAAGGAGCGGCGCGTACAGCGGGGTCCCTCTGGGTAGAAGAGTTGGAAGCGAGTCCAAACCATTTCCGAGGCCGCGCTTCGCACTGATGGATCGTGACGATATCCGCCGCAAGCCGACTTGCCGATCTGAAGAGTCCAACCCGTTAGACGGAGAAGACTCATTATGGAGGAGGCGAGCGGCAGCGCCTTTGCAAAGAGCAAGAGAAAAACCAGCGCTATGTCCGCCTGTCGAAATTTAGACCACTGTCAAGAGCGAGAGGAGAGGAATGATGGTTTAACATGGCCGTACAACGGCTTGGATGTGTGTTGCCCCGGGCCGCCTCTTGCACAAATGAAACGAAAACGGGGGTACTCAATTGAATAGCCAAGCCAACGATGTGAGCACCAGATGGGCCTATGGAAGTTATGAGGATCCGCTGCCCGGTGACTCGGACGGGTGGCGGTCACTTTACCTACGCATAATTGAGGTGGCGCCCTATCTAGATCCAGTTGAGCTTCCGACGTTTTCTGATCCGGCGATCACCCTTGTGCTCAATCGCAGCTTCCGGATCGATACGTTTTCTGAAGGACGATGGCGCGGAACGAAGTACACCAGAGGAACAGGTAAGCTCACCCCGGCCAGGCAAGGACGTCTTATTCGCCACCACTTTGAGAACCAGAAGAATCTCGCCCTCCTGCATCTGATCCTGCCTCAAAACACTGTCGATCTCGTTGCAGCAGAAGTTCCCAAGGCGGGGACCACACTTCGGAGTTTCCTCAGCGATGTCCCATTTCTGGATGACCCACTTATAACCAATTTGATGTTTTCGGTGGTAGCTACCCTCCGAGACGGGGCGCCAGATTTTTACGCCCAGGCTGTTGCGCAGTGGCTGGCGGCACATCTTCTACTCGGCCCATCTGCAGGTTTCGAGTGGAGCCGTTCTTTGACCCACGAGCGCATTTCTGACTACCGCATGGTACGGGTACTGGAGTATGTCGAGGCGCACTTGTCGGAGCGCCTGGATCTTCGCGTCCTTGCCAAGGAAGCAGGTATCAGTCCCTTTCACTTTGCAGCTCTTTTCACCAAAGCCGTGGGAGCGACCCCGCACCGGCATGTACGACACCTAAGAATGCAGGCTGCGAAAGCGATGCTTCGCGATACTGATAAAAGCACTCTTGATATTGCTTTGAGCTGCGGATTCGGAAGCGCGTCTCACTTCGCCGCCGCCTTCCGCCGGCAATTCTTGCAGAGCCCTACAGAATACAGAACGTCTCTCCGCAGCTTCCGCTTTTGCCCCACATAAAGAATGAGAGCGACGTCCACTGACGCTCTGCGTTGCAGGCTAGGATCCTTCGTAGAAGCATAGTCGGGTATTTGATCGCACCCACCTGCCCAAAACCGCTCGA
>JBARKD010000018.1:0-14563 GCA_049800615.1 Acidobacteriaceae bacterium
TCTGCGGCTTCTGGTTGGACCCTGAGCCCCGCTTCGAGGGCGGGTCTCATGCGCGGCCTCTCCGAAATTTGTCTATTTATGAGACCAGTTCCAGCGCCTCGCTCGTTGCTTCGGCGCGTTTTTCCGCGGCCTGTGAATCGGCTGAGGGGTTCCGCTCCGAATATCGTATGATTTTTGGTATTGAAACTTCCACACTCATTCGGCTCCTTCTGTGCGCACCCGTTCGCCTCGGCGCCGGCGGCGTTGCTGCTGCTTTTTGTCATGTGTCCGGCGGGGGCGCAGCAGGCCAGCATCCAGGGCACGGTTGTCGACGCCCAGAACCATCCTGTCCCGAACGCGCAAATTATCGGCAGTGACGGCCATGTGCTGAGCACAACGGACGCCGACGGCTCCTTTACCGTGCCCGCGGGCACGGAGCGGGTTCAAGTCCTTGCCCCTCATTTCGATCCGGTTTCGGCCAAGGTGGAGGGGCCGGGTCCGGTTCATTTGCTGCTGGAGCATCCGATGGAGAGCGTCACGGTTACCGCCTACCGCTCCCCGCTGGCATCAGGGGATAGCCCCGCCAGCACGCGCATCCTCAATACGCAGCAACTGCGCCGGGCGGCGGGCATTTCGTTTGACGACAAGCTGCGCCAGGTTCCAGGCTTTGAACTTTTCCGCCGGACGAGTTCGCTGGTGGCCAACCCTACTACGGAGGGGGTTTCTCTGCGGGGGCTGGGCTCCACGGCAGCCAGCCGTTCGCTGGTGGTCTTCGATGAGATTCCGATTGACGATGCATTTGGAGGATGGATTCACTGGGAGGAGATACCCCCACCGGCGATTCATTCCGTAGAGCTGGTGCGCGGTGGCGCGTCGGATCTATATGGTTCGAGCGCCATCGGCGGCGTCATCAGCGTCGTTCCGGTACGGCCGGAAGCCAACCGTTTGCAGCTTTCGAGCAGCTACGGTTCGGAAGCGACATCGGACAACTCGCTGCTGGGCATGCTAAAGCTCGGTCAATGGTCAGGTCTGTTGAGCTCGCAGCTGATCGCGACCGACGGCTACATTCTGGTTGCTCCTAACCTGCGCGGACCCATCGATCAGCCAAACAATGTTCATGCGCAAAACGGCCTGACGGAGTTCGATCACAAGCTAGGAGAAAGCGGGCGCATATTTATGCGCGGCAGCGTGCTCAACGAGGACCGCCACAATGGCACGCCCATCCAGATCAACAGCACCCGTCTCTGGCGTTACGCCGGAGGGGCGGACTGGAGCAGCCTGGTGGTGCGCTTGTACGGCGACACCGAGCACTACTCGCAGACCTTTTCCACCATCAACGCCACACGCACCGGGGAGACCCAGACTCGGCTGGGTAAGGATCCGGCGGATGAGCTGGGGGCCGCGGGGCACTGGCATCAGGCATTAGGCACGCATGTTCTGGTGCTGGCCGGAGCCGATGTTCACGATGTACGGGCGTCCGACAATGAGACCAATTACCCCTTGTCAAAGGGTTATCTGAATACGACAGCGCGTCAGCGGCAGAGCGGCGTATATGGCGAAGTCCTCTACACGCCAAAGGCGTGGACGATGAGCGCGTCAGGAAGAATCGACCACTTCTCCAACTGGGATGCATACCAGTACAAGCCGGCGACGCCGGTGGCCAAATTGCCGGAATTGAACCAGACGGTTTTCGATCCGCGGCTCGGTATAACGCGGCGCCTCACCCCGATTTTCGCCCTGAACGCATCGGCATTTCGCGCCTACCGCGCGCCCACTGAAAATGAACTTTACCGTACCGGACAGGTAGGCCAGCAAACTACCCTGCCCAACGCCAATCTCAAGTCGGAACGCGCCACTGGCTGGGAGACGGGCGTTCACGCTGATTTGAATTCGATTGGATCCACGGTTCGCGTGAGTTATTTCTGGACCCAGATCAACCGCCCGATCACGGCGCTCACGTTAAGCACCACGCCCACCAGCGCGCTGCTCATGCGGGAGAACCTGGGCCAAATCGAGAGCCGCGGCATCTCCATCGACTTTGCTTCCCGGCCCATCAACTGGATCAGTATCGAAGGCGGCTACCAATATGCCGATGCCACGGTAACCAAGAATTCGGCCGTGCCAGGCCTGGTGGGGAACTGGATTCCCCAGGTGGCGCGCAACATGGCTACGACCCAGGTGAGTTTTTCTCACCGGCGGCTTGGGTTGCTCAGCGTGCAGGGACGTTACAGCGGACGTCAGTTTGACGACGATGCCAATCAGTATTTGCTGCATGGGTACTTCCGACTGGGCGCGTATGCGTCGCACGATTTCGGCCATCACGTCTCGGTGTTTGCCGCGGGGGACAACCTGTTCGACCGCTCCATCGAGGCCGGCAAAACGCCTGTTCTGACACTTGCCTCGCCCCGAGTCGCCCGATTTGGCGTAAGGGTCAATTTCGGCGAGTAGCCGGGTGATTTCCCGTAGCGGATTTTGCCGCGGGCGGCTGACCAGGGGTTTCCTGATCGGTTCTCTTTAACTGCTCCAGCAGATCATTGACCTGCTCGGTCAGTTGATTCAGTCTCTGGTTCATCGGTTCCAACCTTTTACTGATGAGTGCCTCCACGTGCTCATCGGAGGCAGCCGCGGGGTTCGCAGAATAATGCCAATAAATGGTGAGCGCCAGGGCGATTAAAGATATCAGGGTTGGTGCTGCCCATTGAATGATGTCCCGATAACGCTGCCAGAAGCCGGTTGGAACTGGATGGCCCGGCCCGGGCGGGGTCTTTGGCGCTCTTTTACCGGAAGGTTTATAGAATTCAACTACCTTCGGCGGCGGAGTGATCTTTGGGGGGGCCGATTGCACGAGATGCTCCTATAGAGTCTGCTTCGACCTTAGGAGCAATTCGACAAGTACAAAAATTGCACAAAAGTGTAGTCGTGTATCAGTTTGAGACACGTTTGACCAAATTGCCGCTGCTCGACATCAGATTCCGGCTCGTGTCTAGAACTTGTCTCATGTATGGGTCTGAAGCCCCGCCCCTTCATGCCGGCGAAGACTTGGGCTACTTACTTCTGGGACAAGACACTAGTGATTTTGCCATTTCAGCAAGGGAAAGACGCTGCTGTAGTTATCGGTCCATAGGCGTACGTTGTTGCGCAGCGGAGTCTTATCGGCTTTGTTGATGATTTCGGGTTGGTCCAGAAACGCACGGTTTCCTGTCACCAGGACCCAGTCCGTCGAGTAGAAACCGTTGGGCTCGTCGGCGTGGGTGTGCACGGACACGGCCGAGAGCCCGGCATCGCGGGCAATGCCGGCAACTACCGGCTCCAGGTTGATGTACTGGTTGGAAACGTGGAAGGCGACAATTCCGCCGGGTTGCAGGTTGCGGCGATACAGTGCCAGGGCTTCGCGGGTCAGCAGGTGCACGGGAATCGCATCGCCGGTAAAAGCATCCACCACGATTACATTAAAGTTTTGCGGGCCCTGGGAGGCCAACGATAAGCGGGCGTCGCCGGTGACCACTTCCGTGCGCGCGGGGCCGGACAGGAAGGTGAACCAGTGCCTCGCCAGGCGCTCCACCACGGGATTGATCTCGTAAAAGCGGATTAGGTCGCCGGCATTGCCGTAGGCAGCGACCGTGCCGGTTCCCAGGCCGATAACGCCTACTCGCTTTGCATCCGCGCCACAGCACAAGCGCATAGCCAAGCCAAGCCCGGAGTCCGGCGAGTAATACGTCAGAGGCTGTCCCAGATACTGCGGAGCGAACCATTCCGCGCCGTGCTCAATGGTCCCGTTCAGAAGCTGGCGATCGGTATCGGATTGCGGGGGTAAGTGGGTTTCCCTGACCCGGAGCGTGCCATAGAAATTGCGTATGAGGGCCACTGCATCGTCATCGTATTGCCGCACCTGGTAGCTCAACACCACGATGGCCGCGGTGGTTCCCGCGATCCACAGGATGCGCAACGCCCAACCGTCATGCCAGGTTGCCGCCAGGGCAATCAGGGCGACCGCTACCAGGGTGCAAGCCAGATCGTAGTTGGCCGGTAAAACCAGGGGGGCAATCACGCCGACCAGCAAGGTTCCGGCAGCGCTGCCCGCAGCGACGACCAGATAGAAGCGCGTCATACCCGCAGCCCCAGGACGCCGCTCATACAACTCGCCATGGAGAAAAAGGCAGATCACGAACAAGGCGATCAGGAATAAGGGCACGCTGACAGCAATCGGGGGTTGGGTGCGAATGTCTCGCAGCACGTAAGCGAGGGAAGCCAGGGCCACGAGCACCAAGCGCAGCATCGATTGCCGGATCGGTTGCCAGACCCCCTGAAACGCCAGGATGAAAGTCAGGAGGTACAACGCCAGGGGCGGCAGCCAAAGCAAAGGAATGGCGGCGATGTTCTGGCTCAGATGACTGGTCACGGCGGTCAGCATCAAGCCGCCACCCATGGCCAGCAGGAACCAGAAGGCCTCAGGGCGGGCAGGCAAGTCGACCGGCTCGAGCGGGAGAGTAACTGGTCGCCGGCGCCCCTGCCACGCAATCGCGCCACAGAGGACAGCAAACAAGAAAAAGCCGCTGCTCCAGCAGGCTGCCTGCTGGCTCATGGTCAGCCGCGGCTCAATGAGCAGGGGATAGCAGGCCAGCGCGGCCAGCGAAGCAAGATTAGAAAGGGCAAACAGGCGATAGGGCAGCGTTCCCGGAAAGCTGTCCGCATACCAGGCGGTCAACAGCGGAGTGGTGGCCGAGAGGGCCAGGTAGGGCAGACCAATAATGGTCGTCAGCACCCAGAAAACAGTCAGTGCAGGGTGGTAACTCACCGCGATGGAACTGGGCTGGATGTGAATGCCCAGAGTCAGGAGCGCGGACGTCAGCAGCGCGATATGGAGCACGGCTTGCCGCCGGGGACCGAGCCGCGTCGGCAGCCAGTGCGCATAGAGGTATCCGAACAGCAACATGAGCGAAAAGAACACCAGGCACGTGGTCCAAACAGCGGACGAGCCGCCCAGAATTGGAAGCAGTTGCTTCGCCGCCATCGGTTCGACGACGAACAGGAGAAAGGCGCTGAGGAAGATCGTGAGCGCGTACAGGCTGCGGAGGAAAGCCATTCCAGGTACCACAAGGGTTTACCACAGACGGGCTGCGGCGTGCGTGCGGGTCCGCGGGTAATCGCCGGGCGGGTCACTCCGGGGTATAACGAGTGTGACGTAGCCAAGGCCCCCGGTCCCCGCTATTGTGATCTTCGAGGATCAGTTCTGGGGGAGGGCTGCTCTTCACCAAGCGCCCGTGAGGCAACACTCACGGGCGCTTGCTCTTGGCTAAACAATTGTCGTTCCGGCAAAACCTTTCAGCTCTATCTATTTGATCCCTGGCCTCCGCCATCCATATAAAATCCTCGAATATGTCCGAACCATTGCTGATTGCTCAGGGTAAGCGTCCGCTCTACCTGCTTCCGCAAATGTCGAATCGTCATGGATTGGTCGCCGGAGCTACCGGGACGGGCAAGACAGTTACCCTGCAGGTGATGGCAGAAGCTTTCAGCCGCATCGGGGTCCCTGTTTTCGCCGCCGACGTCAAAGGCGATCTTTCCGGGATCAGCCAACCGGGTGTGGACAATCCCAAGATCGCCGACCGGGTCAAAAAGCTCGATTTGACCGGCTTCTCTTTCGCCGGATGCCCGGTTACGTTCTGGGATGTCTTCGGCGAAGAGGGACATCCGGTTCGAGCTACGGTTTCGGAAATGGGGCCGCTGCTTTTCGGCCGGCTGCTGAATCTGAATGACACCCAGACGGGTGTGTTGACCGCCGTTTTCAAAATTGCCGACGACCAGGGGTTGTTGCTGCTTGATCTCAAGGACCTGCAAGCGATGCTGCAGTACGCCGCGGACAATGCCAAGCAGTTCCAGACGCAATATGGCAACATATCCGCCGCCAGTGTGGGAGCCATCCAGCGGGGACTGTTGGCCCTGGAGCAGCAGGGCGGGGATAAGTTTTTGGGCGAGCCTGCGCTGAACCTCGATGACCTCCTGCAGACCGACTCCCAGGGCCATGGTGTGGTCAACATACTTGCGGCGCATAAACTCACCAACTCGCCCAGGCTTTATGCCACTTTCCTGCTGTGGCTGCTGAGCGAACTGTTCGAAAAGTTGCCGGAGGTGGGCGATCCGGAAAAGCCCAAGCTGGTTTTCTTCTTCGACGAAGCCCACCTGCTTTTTTCCGATCTGCCCAAGGTGATCGAAGACAAGGTCCTCCAGGTAGTCCGCCTGGTCCGGTCTAAAGGCGTCGGGATCTTCTTTGTCACTCAGAATCCGACCGACGTTCCGGACAGTGTTCTGGGGCAGCTTGGCAACCGGGTGCAGCATGCCGTGCGTGCCTTTACTCCCAAGGATCAGAAGGCGGTCAAGGCGGCGGCGCAGACCTTTCGCGCCAACCCGGACATTCATGTCGAACAAGCCATTCTGGAACTCGGAGTAGGGGAGGGGCTGGTCTCCTTTCTGGACGAGAAGGGCGTGCCGGAGGTGGTGGAACGCGCCCTGATTTGTCCCCCACGAAGTCAGATCGGGCCCATTACCCAGGAGCAACGGCAGCAGATTATGCGCGGCTCGATGGTAGCCGGTGTATACGACACCATGGTTGATCGCGAATCTGCCTATGAGCGGCTCAAGGGCCGCGTGGCAGAGGCCCCGGTACCCCAACAAGCGGGGCCGAAATCCACTCCCTGGTATGGAGACTTGCTGGGCTCCCCGGGCGCCCGGCGGGGTGACAGCCTGGTAGAAACGATGGCCAAAAGCGCCGCTCGCACCCTGGGCAGCACGGTAGGCAGGCAGATCGTGCGCGGAGTCCTGGGATCGCTGCTCGGCGGCAATCGCCGGCGTTAGTGGCGCGGGACATGCCGGCCGGAGCGCAAAGCCCGGCTGAACAAAATCGCGCCTTTTCTGACCGCGGAGCCTGAAACGGTGTCTTCCTGCGTTCCCCGAGGGTCGGTTACGGCCAACGTGGTATAGGCGTCTACACCCAACGCCGATAACCTCTGCACGGTTGGGTTCGCCGTTACCGCCGGAAGTACCTGCCAGCAACATAATTTTCATTGCGGAGTTCATACAGGCGTGCCGGCCGTCTACCGGCAGCGACGCTTATCTCGCCGCGGCTGCAGCCTCGGGCAGAAAGCCGCAGAAAGCAGGAGCAATACAATGCGCGCTCTTCGATCTTTTAGAACTCTTCTGTTCGCTTTTCTGGTGTCGATCGTGCCGGCGTCGGCATTCGCCGGCGTTTTTGTTTCCATCAACATCGCCCCGCCGATACTGCCGGTTTATGCCCAGCCGGTCTGCCCCGGGGACGGCTATCTGTGGACCCCTGGGTACTGGGCATATGGCCCCGCGGGTTATTTCTGGGTTCCAGGGACCTGGGTGCTCGCACCCCGACCCGGACTTTTGTGGACTCCAGGCTACTGGGGGTTTGGTGGCGGCGCCTATCTCTGGCATGCCGGCTACTGGGGTCCCCACGTCGGATTCTATGGCGGCGTCAACTACGGCTTCGGCTACGGGGGTGTTGGCTTCATCGGCGGACGCTGGGACGGGGGACACTTCTTCTATAACAGCGCGGTGCTGCACGTAAACACAACCGTTGTGCGCAACGTATATGTCGACAGGACAGTAATCCACAACACCACCGTCATCAACCGGACCAGCTTCAATGGAGCGGGGGGCATCAATGCCCGGCCGAATGCCCAGGAGTCGGCCGCGATGCACGATTCGCATTTCCAGCCGACTGCGGAGCAGACGTCCCACGAGCACTTCGCCAGCACCAACCACGCTAACTTCGCTTCGGAAAACGGTGGACGACCTGGCAACCCCGCCATGAGCCGCCCGATGACTTCGCCCAACCTTGCCCACACGGCTTACAACAACAACAGCCGGCCGGCCTACACCGCCGGGCCAAATAGCCACCCGGGTTACAACACCGCCCCAAATAATCATCCGGCGAACAACAATGCTAATTTCAAGCCGCCGGCTAACAATCAACCGCATTACAACGAACAGCCTCATACGAGCGAACCTGCTCACCAGGGCGGTGAACAGCCGCACGATGGCCACCAAGGCGGCGACCGCCGTTAGCTTTAGCGGTGAGCGGGCTTCCGGATGAAAGTCCGCTCACCGGAATTCTTTTTTAGGGTTAGAATCGGTAAACCGTAATCATCCAAATGAATGCTCTTGCTGGCAAACGGATCCCGGGCCCTGTTGCAGGGAATGCTGCTTCGCCCAAAGCGTCCGCGATTTCCAAGGTTGCTCTCTTTGGAGAATTCGGCCCGCCTCTACTCGCCGCCGCGAGATCGTTTCGCGATGCCGGCATCGAGGTCGTCGTTCTCGGCCTGGGAAAAGACACTCCGCTCGACTGGTCGAATGCCATCAGCTTCGCGGCCACAATGCCTCATGAGCAGGTGGGAACGCCTTCCGGGCTGGCCTATATCTCCGATTTCCTGGAGCGGACAAAGGCTCAGGCTCTGCTCCCATTCTGGGATCCGGAAATGTTGTGGCTGGCTGAGCATCAACACTTGCTGCCCGCCGGCTGTAAGCTCCTTTCCTCGAGCAAGCAAGCTTTAGAGCGCGTGCATTCGAAGAATGACCAGCTGGAGATAGCCGGCCGCAGCGGGTTCCGGATCCTGCCCACCTGGAAGCTCCTTTCGAAAGGCGATATCACCGCTGTCGACCCTGGCGCCTTTCCGGTGTGCCTGCGTCCCTCGGTGGCTGAGAACGTACATCCCGGGTTCAAGGCCGAGGTCTTGCAATCGCCGTCCGAGCTCAAGAGTTTCCTGGCGCGCAGAACGTGGGGACCGGAGCCACTGCTGGTTCAGCCTTTTTTGTCTTTGCCCACGATCGTCGTCCATGGGGTCAGGAGCGAGTCGGGAGAACTACTTGCGCTGGAGGCCTTCATCCCCTCCATGAGGTTTGAAGGGATCAGCCTGGAGTTGCTGCCGATGCACCTGAACCATCGGCTTGTGCTTTGCTGCCGCAATTTTGCCGACGAAGCCGAGATCACCGGTCCGTTCCACTTTGATCTGCTCTATTCCGCAGAGGACAGCACCTACCACTATCTCGAGGTCAATGCGCGGCTCGGAGGGACCACGGATAAAGTTCTCAAGCTGGGTTTTGAGGAGCCTTTGCTGGCGCTTTCGGCGTACGGGTTCGATGTCCCGGTCAAGCCGTATCGTTTTCGAGGCGGCAGGCCGATCGTCAATCGCAGAGCGCTGCTGAAGCACATACGCGCTCTACTGCGCGGTTACCTGTCGCCGCTGGACTTTCCCGTCACAGGCCGGTTGCCTCATTTGTTGTTGTCTCTGCGCAGCCTGCTCTGGGACCGGGATTCCATCGCTTCGACCCGCGATCTACGCGGCACCTGGTATTTCTATTTCGGCTCAAGATACGCGGCAAAGCGATAAGCGCACGCGGTGCTGAAACGGACAGGAAGTCACGTTTCGGCTCAAAAGCTAAGCCCGCATAACAATCTTGGCTTTAGCGTAAAAACTAAAAGTAGTACATTGAGAAAATTGTGGTCTTCTTTCCCCGCAGCTGCTCCCCGTTCAGGGACGATGCCGGGGGTTTCGGATCTCTGCAAGTACTTTATAAATCCTGGCTTTAACGAAAAGACTGAAAGTCGTGGGAGAACAATTTATGATGTGTCTCTCTTGTCCACGACTCTCTGTTTAGAGCCAAGTGTGGTGGATTTCAGCCCCTGCAAGTCAACCCTCTTGACCGAGCTCCTGCAGCAGAAAGACGTAGTCGAGGGCGATCTCCTTCAGATAGTCATAGCGGCCTGAAGCGCCGCCGTGTCCCGCGCTCATATTGGTTTCCAGCAGCAGCAGGCGATCGTTCGTCTTCAGCCTGCGCAATTTGGCCACGTACTTGGCCGGCTCCCAGTACATCACCTGGCTGTCGTGCAAAGAAGTCTTCACCAGCATCGCGGGATAGGCTTTAGCCTCCAGGTTGTCGTACGGCGAGTAGCGCAACATGTAGGCAAACGCCTCCGGCTGATTTGGATCTCCCCATTCTTCATATTCCCCGATGGTGAGGGGCAGGGTGGGATCCAGCATGGTATTCATCACATCCACGAAGGGCACGTGAGAAAGAACTGCGCGATAAAGATCGGGGCGCAGATTAGCCACCGCGCCCATCAGAAGGCCGCCGGCGCTGCCGCCTTCCATCGCGACCCGTCGCGGATCCCCGTAACCGTGGGCCACGAGATATTCGGTCACCGCGATGAAATCGGTGAAGGTGTTCATCTTGTGCATCAGGCGACCGGCGTCATGCCATGGCTTGCCCATGTCGCCGCCGCCGCGAATATGCGCGTAGGCAAGTACAAATCCCCGGTCGAGCAGGCTCAGGCGGTTGGAATTAAATCCAATGGGCAGGGAATATCCGTAAGAGCCATAACCGTAAATGTAGAGAGGGTTGCCGCCATCGCGCTTCTTATCCACGCGATACACGAGCGAAACCGGAATCTTCGCGCCATCGGCTGCCGTCGCGAACAAACGCTCCGAGCGGTAGAGAGAGCGATCGAATCCGCCCGGGATTTCAAGCTCCTTCAGCAGGGTCGATTGCGTCGTCTCTAGGTTGTACTCATAGACCGAACCGGGGGTTACCAGGGACTGATATCCATAGCGAAAGGTGCGGGTTACAAACTCACGATTGACGTGAGGATGGGCGCTATACGTGGGCTCAGGAAACGAGATCTCAGACGAGCTGTCGGCAAATTCTCCCTGGGGATCGAAGCTCAGAATGCGCAGATGCGCTAGCCCGTTCGACCGTTCCACGGCCACGGCGAAGGACTGAAAGAGGTCCATATCTTCGAGCATCACGTCTTCGCGGTGAGGAATCAACTCCCGCCAATGCTCTCGCCCGGGATTCTCCGCCGGGGCTGTGACCAGACGAAAGGTTCTGGAGGTGTCGTTAACGCGGATGTACCACAGTCCCTCGCGGTGATCGGCGTAATACTCGATATTCTCGCGGCGGGGCTCAATCAGCCTCCATGGGCCTTGCGGAGCGTCCGCAGGCAGATACTGTTCTTCGCTGGTGGTATGGCTGGCGCTTTCCAGCACAATAAATTTGCGGTCGCGGGTCCGGCCGGCGCCGATATTGAATCGTTCATCCGCCTCTTCATACGCCAGCGAATCCTCCGCCTGCGGCGTGGCTAATGTGTGGCGGAACAGCTGGTACTGGCGTTTTGTCTCTTCGTCCTCGATGGTGTAGAAAAGCGTGCGATTATCCGTTGCCCAGACGACGGAGCCGACCCGCTGCGCTGTGTCGGGCAGTACCTCGCCGGTTCTCAGATCCTTGACATACAGCGTGTACTGGCGGAAGCCCGTATTGTCGGTCGAGTAGGCCAGCAGATTGCCATCGTCAGAGACGGTGAGAGCGCCCACCGCCATGAATGGCTCGCCAGCCGCAAGCTGGTTCACGTCGAGCATGATCTGCTCTTCCGTGTCGAGCGACCCGCGCTTGCGGCAGTGAATCGGATACTGCAGTCCCTGCTCGGTCCGGGTGTAGTAGAAATAGTCCCCGTAGCGAAAGGGCACCGACACGTCGGTCTCTTTGATGTGGCTGAGCATCTCGGTGTAGAGCCTCGCCTGCAACTCTTCGGTCGGCTTCATCACCGCGCGCGTGTAGGCGTTTTCCCCCTCCAGAAAGGCAATCACTTCCGGGTTGCTTTTTTCCCGCAGCCACGCGTAGTCGTCGACTAAGTGATGGTCGTGGATGGTGGTTACGGTTTTCTGCCGCCGGGCCGCCGGGGGCTGCACTACGATCGTCGAAGTCATTAAATCAAGGATATCGGAACTCATTGTGCACGGGGTCAAAAGCCGGGCCAGCGGCTGGGGCGCTGCCCGCATCCAATCTGTTCGAGGAGCGAAATCTATGAAGTTTCCCCCAATTTCAGGCAAGAAAGCAGTGGCGACAGCGAGTGCGCTTGTCCTTTGCGGAAGCATGGGGCTGGCGCAGCAACCGGGAGCGGGAGCAGGAGCAGGTGCTGCCGGAGGACAAAGCCCGGGTCGAACCAACCCAAGTATGGATTCGCAAATGAACGGCATGCAGCAGGCAGG
Source organism: Acidobacteriaceae bacterium (assembly GCA_049800615.1). Taxonomy (GTDB): domain Bacteria; phylum Acidobacteriota; class Terriglobia; order Terriglobales; family Acidobacteriaceae; genus PALSA-350. The sequence continues at coordinate 12,045 of JBARKD010000018.1, forward strand.
GCAAACGTCGGCCATGGACAAGATGTTTGTCCAGAAAGCCATGCAAGGCGGCTTGGCGGAAGTGCAACTCGGCCAGCTTACACTGCAGAAGAGCAGCAATGAGCAGGTGAAACAATTCGCCCAGCGGATGATCGACGATCACACCAAAATGAACGAGCAAATGAAGCCGGTTGCCCAGCAGGTGGGAGTTCCGGTCCCGCAGCAACCTTCCAAGAAAGACCGGGCCACCCTGGGCAAGATGCAGGCGCTTTCCGGATCGGCCTACGATCAAGCCTATATCAAGGGCATGATTAAGGATCACAAGCAGGACCTCAGCGAGTTCCAGACGGAAGCTTCGTCAGGTCAGGATCCGAATGTGAAGGATGCGGCCGCGCAAGGCAGCAAAGTCATTGCGCAACATCTACAGATGATCCAGCAGTTGGCGAAAGACCAAAACGTGACCATGGCCAGCAAGTAAGTGCCCAGCGGGTAAGTGCCCAGCGGGTAAGAGCCCAGCGGGTAAGAGCTTGATTAGTGGAAGCGTCACTTGATTCACCCTATGCCCGCTTCGCCTGTCTCCTTCCAGGCGGCGGGCATAACGTTGTCTGGGTACAATGGGGCGATGCGAAAAGCCCTGGCAGCACTTCTGGTAACGCTCTGCCCGCTGCTACTAGCCTTTACTGAAGCGAGCCGGGCAGAACGCGTGCAGGATTTACCTGCGCCTACGAACTACGTCAGTGACTTTGCCGGGGTGTTGTCGCCGGAAACCCAGGCCTCCTTGAACAGGCTGTGCGCGCAGGTGGACCGGCTGGCCCATGCGCAGATCGCCGTCGTCACGGTGAAATCTCTTGACGGTGAGTCGATCGAAGATTTCGCGACTGCGCTCGAAGACAAATGGAAAGTAGGAAAGAAAGGTACCGACCGCGGCCTGCTTGTGATTTTGGCGGTGGATGACCGCCAGTATCGCATCGAGGTGGGTTACGGCTTGGAGGGAATTCTGCCAGATGGGCGGGTGGGCGACATCGGAAGACAGATGGTTCCCTATCTGCGGCAGAGCGACTACAGCGGTGCGGTGACGATGGCCGTCCGGCAAATTGCCGGGATCATCGCGGCAGACGCTGGAGTCGTGCTCAACACTGGCTCCCTCCCCATGCGGGGTCCCCCGCCGCAGCCGAGACAGCTCACCCTGGGTCAGGTGGTTGTGCTGGGGCTCGTGTTGTTGGGCATCATTTTCTTTCTGGCTCGCTTTGGCGGGTCAGGCCTTCTCGGTTTCCTGATTGGCATGTTCTTGGGTGGTGGGGGCGGCGGCGGCTGGGGAGGCCGGGGTGGTGGCGGCGGCTATGGCGGTGGGGATGGCGGGGGCGGATTTGGAGGCTTTGGCGGCGGCAGTTCCGGAGGCGGTGGGGCTTCGGGTAGCTGGTAGGCTATAGCTGATTCGGAAGGAGAGCTTTTGGAATGAGACGCGGTCTTTGGGTTGGCATTGCGGCGTTGGTGGTTATCTTTCTGGTGGTGCTGCTGGTTTTCGGCAGCTATGTAAGCGCAAAGAATCAGATGGTGCAAAAGAGGGAGACAATTACTTCTTCCTGGGCCGAGGTGAACAATCAGTTGCAGCGGCGCGCGGATCTGATCCCCAACCTGGTGGAGACGGTGAAAGGCTATGCCAAGCAGGAAACCACTGTGTTTGGCGATATCGCAAACGCCAGGGCTGGTTTGCTCAACGCACATGGAGATCCGAAGGCGACCATTCAGGCGAACGGCGCCCTCGACGGCGCTTTGGGACGTTTGCTCGCTCTGACGGAGAACTATCCGGATCTCAAGTCGAATGCAAACTTCCAGCGCCTCTCCGATGAGCTTGCGGGCACGGAAAATCGTATTGCCGTGGCCAGAAGGCGCTACAACCAAAATATTCAGGACTTCAACACGTTCATCCAGCAGTTTCCCAACAGCATTTGGGCTGGGATGGGCGGTTTCCATGTCAATAACGACTATTTCCAGGCGAGTCCCGGGGCGCAAAATGTACCCAAGGTCAGTTTCTAGATAACAGGCTGCGAAGGACGCTCTGCTGCGGCTGCCGACAACACCTCGGCAGCCGCAGTTTTGTTTTATGGCAGCAATTTCGCACTCAGCGGCTGACGCCGGTCTTCTATTGATTTGATGGCGGGGCCGAGGAGTCTGCGCGAGAACTACCTTACGCAGGTTGATCCCGTAATAGGAGCCAGCAGCGCCCCAGGATTTCATCCTGGGTATTTTCAGCCGTCCCTTACGGGACTGGATCGCTTCCGGTCCGGTTTACCCAGGACTTGAGGTCCTGGGCTATTATCAGCCGTCCCTTTGGGACTCGGTGCGGGTTCTCACGCAGACTCTGCGTGCGAACCGATGGTTCCATAAAGATCTATCGCCGGTTCAGTAAACTGCAGATCCCTTGTATCTAGAGAGAGGCGACATTTTTTAAGAGAATGTCGTTAGGCGAGGGTGGATAGCCGTCCGCCCTCGCCGCGGTGAGCGTCGCCCGTGATCCCTCCGGTTACAGCCGTAGTGGA
>JBARKD010000019.1:0-4189 GCA_049800615.1 Acidobacteriaceae bacterium
CGCCCTGCTATTACGGAGTCGATACACCGACCAAGAAAGATCTAATCGCCGCCAACTCATCGGTAGAAGAAATCCGGCAATACATCGAAGCCGATTCGCTCACGTACCTTTCCCTGGAAGGCCTGGAGATGGCCTGCGATGGCGGGGAAGGCAATCAATACTGCACAGCTTGCTATACCGGGAATTATCCGACGCAGTGGGTGGATGTGGCGGAGATTCTGCCCGCTGCCACCTCTGTGGTCGGTACGTAAGAGATACATCTGCAAATTTATCTGCAACAGAATTGTCATCCCGAGCGCAGCCGAGGGATCTGCAGTCTGGCCCTTATGGGAGCCAAACCCAACCCAAGCCACAAGCCCCCCCTTTGTCATCCCGAGCGAAGCCGAGGGATCTGCAGTTTGCCAGAACTCGCCACCCAACCCGCCATGAAACACTTCCCCCGACGCCTCGTGCGAAAACCGTCCTTTCCGCGCTCCACAGAATTGTCGTCCCGAGCGAAGCCGAGGGATCTGCGGTTTCTCCCCCGGCTGACAGGTTTCCATTCAGATTAGGAAAGTCGGACGATAGCCAATACTATCTGTCACCGATACAGATACCCTATTCGGATTTGGCCGAGCCGGACGCGGCCGGGGCGCTGTCGGTCTTCGCTGCCGGGCTCTTTTCGGCCGCCGGGGCGGCGCTGCCCTCGGAGCTACTGTTTCCGTCCGACGATTTAGCGGCAGCAGGCTTGGCGCCGTAGTCGGTGGAGTAAAAACCCGATCCCTTGAACTGAACCGCGGGCGCGGAAATCAGGCGCTCGACTTCGCCTTGACAAACCGGACATTCCTTCACATCCTCGGCAGAAAAACTTTGAATTCGTTCAAACCGGTGCCCACATTGCTTGCACCTGTATTCGTAAAGCGGCATCCGGACTCCTCATATTTCCAACTTTTATTCGACCGCCGCCAATACCGGCCGGCGATCCAACTCTACCAGGCGAACCTCGGTGATCGCTTCTGTTGCCTCAAGCGCGCGGAGGACTGAAGGCCCGACCCGGCCGTCTACCTGGACCACAGCAAGAGCGTTGTGTTCGAAGGCCCTGGCGCTCCGTCCCAAAGCGAAATTGGCAATGTTCATCTTATGCTCTCCCAGGATTGTCCCAATGCGTCCAATCACGCCGGGGACGTCCAGGTTGCGGATGAAGAGCAGGGTTCCGTGGAGAGGCGCTTCGATGTCGATGCCATCGCAGGAGATCAACCTTGGCGAGCTGCCGTGCAGCACGGTCGCGCTCGCGGTGGCATCTCCGTGCGCGGTGTGCAGGGCCAGCTTAAGCACCGTCCCGGCTCCGCCTGATACGAGTTCATGCTTTTCCTCGTGCACCCGAATGCCACGCTCGGCGGCGACGGAGAGGGCGTTGATACGATTTACATTTTCCGAGTTTGCCAGTAAACCCTGGATGGCCGCGTTGCGCACGAGCTCTGTCTTGCCCTGGGCCAGACGTCCGCTGTAGGTGATGTGAATGCTCTCCAGATTGCCGCCCGCCAGCGGAGAGAGAAATGCGCCCAGACGCTCCGCCATCAAAATAAAGGGCGACAGCTCCTGATACTCCTCGTACGTCATGGACGGCAGATTGACCGCGTTCTGGACAACGCCGAATTTTAGATACTCCTTCACCTGCATCGCGATCTGGACACCGACCGCTTCCTGAGCTTCGCCGGTGGAACCGGCGATGTGCGGGGTCAGGATCACGTTGTCGAGACCGAAATAAGGCGAGTCCTTCAACGGCTCCTGGCTGAAAACATCGAGCGCCGCGCCGGCGACGCGGCCCGAACGCAGCGCTTCCAGCAGGGCGGAATCGTCGATCAGCTCGCCCCGAGCGCAATTGACGATGCGCACGTTCTTCTTCATTGTTTCGAGCGTGCGGGCGTTGATGATCCCTGTAGTCTGCGGGGTCAAGCCCACATGCAGCGTCAAAAAGTCGGCGCTGCTGAAGAGTTCCTCAACCGAGCAGAGACGCACTCCATTCTCGCGCGCGACCGCGGGCGAGACAAAGGGATCGTGGCCCAGCAGTTCCATGCCGAACGCCTTGGCGCGCCGCGCCACTTCCATGCCCACACGTCCCAGCCCAAGAATGCCCAGTTGCTTGCCACGCAGCTCGGCTCCCTGCAGCGACTTCTTTTCCCATTTGCCGGCGTGCAGCAGCGAATTAGCGCGGGGCAGCTGGCGGGCCAGAGCAAGCATGAGCCCGATGGTCAGTTCGGCGACAGCGATCGCATTGGCGCCGGGCGTATTCATGACGACGATCCCGCGCCGGGTTGCCGCATCGGCGTCGATGTTATCGACTCCCACGCCCGCCCGTCCGATCACGCGCAGCTTGGGAGCGGCCTCGAGCAACGCTTCATCCACTTGCACCGCGGATCGAACTACCAGCGCATCGGCGTTGGCTAACTCGGCGGCCAAGCCATTTTTTATCTGGTCGTGACTGACAACTTTCCAATCCTCCTCGCCCGCAAACACGGCCAAGGTGGCGGGCGAGACTTTTTCTGCCAATACGATCTTCATGAATCTCCTGAGACTCTCCTATTGACACAAGGAGGGTGAAGCGCCGTAGTTTTCCACCCTGGGCAAAGAACGCGCGCAGGATGGAGCACCCGCGAATCAAATGCTTCGATCCCTAGCGTGCGGTCGCCAGGGCGTAGTGTCCAGCCGGCCGCCCGCAGGAGCATTCACCCCGCGTGGCCTCGTCGGTCCAGGAGGCGAAGACGTTCTGCGCCGCTACCAAAGCTTTGCCAAAGGTAAAGCCCGGGAGTTTGAGCGAGGAGGCGACCTGTTCCAGGGCGCCCACCAAGGCGATTGTGTCCATGTAATCGAAGAAGCCAAGGTGAGCAATGCGGAAGATCTGGCCCTTCATCTCGCCCTGGCCATTGGTGATTACGACCGCAAAGCGGTTCTTGAGCTCCTTTACGATGACTCCTGAATCCATACCCGGTGGAGGCAGGACTGCGGTGGCTGCGGCAGAAGGTGCTTCGGGAGCGAAAAGTTTCAGCCCCAGCGCTTGCACCGCCGCGCGGGTCATCGCCGCACAGCATTCCGCATTCTCCACCAGCTTGGTACGGCCTTTTGCCAGATCGCCATCGGCCTGAGCCGCAATGTAGTCCAGGGCTGCGCCCAGGGCGGCAATCAGGGCCACGGCCGGGGTGTAGGCGGACTCACCCTTGGCCGCGCTCTTTCTCTCTTTGCGCAGATCGAAATAGTAGCGTGGATTCAGGCTGATTTCCATCAGATCCCAAGCCCGCTTGCTGACTGCGAGATACGAGAGGCCAGGCGGAATCATGACCGCCTTTTGCGATCCACCGATGAGGATGTCCACACCCCAGGCATCCATATCGATATGGGTGGTGCCGAGGCCAGTGATAGCATCGACCACCAATGCGGCGTCTCTGCCGCTTTGCTTCAGAAGTTCCGCAACTCCCTGGACACAGTGACGGACACCGGTGGAGGTCTCCGTCGCCTGCATGAAGACAGCACGGGTTTCAATCTTGAGGGCCTTGCGTACTTCCTCGAGATCGAACGTTTGTCCGTAGGGCGCGCTCACCACGTCCACATCGCACCCAAACGCCTTGGCAAGGCTCACCCAGCGTTCGCCGAACTTGCCCGCGGTAAGCACCAGGACACGGTCTCCTGGCGAGGTGAGATTGGAAACGGCGGCTTCCATCGCTCCAGTTCCGGAGGAGGCGAGCAGAATGACGTCATTTTGCGTGCCGACAAAGGTCTTGAGATCGCGCAGCACCTTGGTGTACAGGGCGCGAAACTCCGGGGTGCGGTGATGAATGTCCGCTGCCGCCATCGCGAACTGGGCTGCGGGCAAAAGAGGAGTAGGGCCTGGAGTAAATAACCGGGTCTTACGGATCATAGTTCCATTGTAATAAAGTCGGAGTCCTGGAGGCGTATGAGCCTGGTAGAGAAGATCCAAAAGGACATGGTAGAGGCCATGAAGCAGCGTGCGGCAGACCGGTTGTCTACCCTGCGCATGGTGAAAGCAGCACTGAAAAATAAGGAGATAGACCAACGGTCGCCGGTAACCGATGCGCAGGCGGTGGGGGTACTGACGACTTTAATCAACCAGCGCAAAGATTCGATTGAGCAGTTCACGAAGGGTAACCGGCTGGAGTTGGCCGAGAAAGAGGCTGCCGAGATCCTGGTGATCGAG
>JBARKD010000020.1:0-2166 GCA_049800615.1 Acidobacteriaceae bacterium
GTGCACTGTTTGTCCGATTCGCGTACCACATGCCGGCTGAGCGGGACGTTGTTGCGCATCAGTTCGATGTCGTCGTTGGTAAAGCGAATTTGGACGCCGGCTTTATTTCCGCCGGCTTGTTGCGAGGTGCGTCCCGGAAAGACTCCTACGGCGGTTGCGCCGAAACTTTTAAAGATGGCCTCAATGGCTTTGCCGAAGCCGTTGCCGTAGGAAAGAAGCAGGACGACCGTGGCAATGCCCCAGGCCATTCCGGCCATGGTAAGCAGGGTGCGGCGAAGGTCGTGGCGCATCGCGGAAACAGCTTGTTGAAGCAGGTCGCGGTGCATATTTATTCCTTGCGGAGCGCCTCGACCGGTTCGAGCAGAGCCGCGCAACGAGCAGGATAGAGTCCGGCGCCTATTCCCGCGATCCCGAGCGAGATTACGGCCAGGGCCGCCGTGGAAGCGACCAGTTTGGGGGGATCGAAACCTTCGCCCAGGCTCACGTGGGAAAGCAGACCCATGAGTCCGGCAGCGCCCGCGATTCCGATGCCGCCGCTCAGCAGGGTGAGAAAGGCTCCTTCGACAAAAAACTGGAACATAATACTGGCGTTGGTCGCGCCTACGGCCTTGCGCAAGCCGATCTCGCGGGTGCGGTCGGCGACCGCGACCAACATGATGTTGACGATGCCAATCGCGCCCAACGCAAGCGTGACTAATCCGACGCTGCCGAGGAAAAGATTCATGGCGTCAAAAATCTTCCCCACCTGGTCGACGGTCCTGACGGTATCCCATTCGTCGAAAGAGTCTGGATTGGTGGGATCGAAGCCATGATTGCGCGCAATGACCTGCTCTACTTCCGTTCGGGCCGTTTCATGCAAGGCACGGGACTTGGGCTGGTAATCGATCACGGAGATGACATAGGGATCGGTACCGGCATTGGTGGGAGGGAAATATTCGTGCATGACGGTGATTGGCACAATGCTCTTCAAATTCTGGTTAAGGTCATCGCCATGGCCGATACGCTGAATTGTGCCGATGACGGTAAAGCGCATGCCGTTGAGAAGCACCGTGCTGCCGACCGCGGGCCGGCCGAGGAAAAGGGTATGGCGGGTCTCATCGCCGAGGACGATGACCGGCCGCTTCTGCTGTACGTCCATCTCGTTAATCCAGCGGCCTTCACGGATGGGCAGGTTGCGGATCTTGTTGAACTCGGCCGGGACACCCATAATCTGGCCGCTTGCCTGGTAGAAGTCGCTGACCACGCGGATGTCGGAGCGCTGGATGACGGGGGCAGCGGCGGCGACGCTGTGGCATTCCCGCACGATGTCCTCATAGTCGCGGTAGGTCAGGTAATACTGGCGCAGCGCGGTGAAGCTGCCCTGCACCACGGGGGCGCGGCTCGACCAGATGAACATCACGTTTTCCCCGAAAGAGTCGAACTGCTTGCGGTTTCCGGAGCGGAAACCCTCCCCCAGGCCGACCAGAAGGAGCAGGGAACCGACGCCCCAGGCAATCCCGAACATGGTAAGGAAGGAGCGCAGTTTGTGCGCCCAGAGTGCATGAAGGGTCTGGCCGAAAATGTCAAGAATCAGGCGCACGGCTTGGGTGATCTCTTTTTCGGTGATCTCGTTTTCGCTTCAAAGAAGTCGATTTCAAGAAGCTCGGTTTCGATACTTCGATTGTACGAAGAAAGACCATTTTACGCTTGCTCTGCGGCGGCTGTTGACGCTGAGGCGGGTTCTTTGCGCGCATGACTTACCTGGGCCAGTTGCCTGGGCTGGTTACTTTGGATTGCTTCCGCGTATTTGCGGGGCGGCTGAGTATTGCGCTGTGCTACAATGATTTTCAACGCTACTGCCACGGTTTGCTCGTGACGCGGTGATCCTGTTGGATCAGATTCATCTCCGCTTTTCCTGCCCGCCGTTTAATTCAGCGTCAACTCAAAGACTAAGAGCGGCATACGAACTCAAGACACGTGTCTGAGATTCTGATTCAGGCCCCTCCAGAAAGAACATTACGAATGAAGAGTTTTACGGAACTACCGCTTTCTTCTGCTTTACAGCAGAGGCTGGCGACAGCTCAATTTATTATCCCTACGCCGATACAGGCGCAGGCCATACCCTGTGCGCTTGAGGGCACAGATGTCCTCGCGACAGCGCAGACCGGTACCGGCAAAACGCTGGCT
>JBARKD010000021.1:0-4347 GCA_049800615.1 Acidobacteriaceae bacterium
GCACTGAAGGGACCGGCGAAGTGACCGGCGAAGTGAGCGGCGAAGTAACCGGCGAAGTGACCCAGTCGGAGCAGCCTCAGTGATGGCTTAGACGGCTGCGGAAAAACAACGCAGCGGCTAGACAAGCCTACCAGGTGTAGCGACTTGTCTAGGCAGGGATACATTATCTAGCACCTCGCTCGTTGCTTCGGCGCGTTTTTCCGCAGCCTGTTAGGGGCGTCCTGGCGGGATGTTTTTCGACTGCAGATCACCAGCAACCGGAAAAATTATTTTTTTCCCTTTCTCCTGTCCCAAAAATCCCCAAAAATTCCCTTGGACTTCTCCCAGTCGAACCGACCAGGGTAAATGCTTTCCTGCTGTAACAAAACGCTGCGAATTGCCGATTACCTCATCGTCCGCGTCAGAACGAGCCAGTGAACATCTCGATCTGCGACGGACCAGTGACAAGAGGGGGCCCAGATTGGCATTTTTCGTAGCATCGACTAACAATTCAAGCAGGATTTCCGCGCGGTTACTCATCGTTGTACCTGTCCTTTTGCTCGCCTTGGGGGTGTCAGCCGATGCCCAGACAGCCCATTTCAGCGAAGCGCTGGTCACGTTGCCCATCGGCACAGTCATCAATCCCTATGGAATGGCGGTGGATACGAACGGGAACGTCTATGTCGCCGATAATGCCGAAAATTCGCTATCAGAGCTTACGCCGTCGGAATCGCTAACTTCCGGGGGTACTTTTCTGAGCGGGGATGGCAGCCCTTACGGCATCGCCGTGGACGGCAACGGCAACCTCTACATCACCGACAACTTAAAAAATGAAGTAGTGAAAGAGACTCCGAACCCGGGCGGCTACTACACCAGAAGCGTGTTGCCGTTCAGCGGCCTCAGCAATCCCCATGGGGTTGCGGTGGATGCCCAGGGCAACGTTTACGTCGCCGATTACCTGAATGACCGGGTAGTCAAAGCGACGCCATCGGGCGGCACCTACACGCAGAGCACGGTACCCACCAGCAGCCTGTCGCTGCCGGAGGCGGTCGCCGTAGATGGTTCCGGCAACCTCTATATCTCCGATACGTTCAACGCACGAGTGTTAAAGGAGACCCCATCCGGTACCAGCTATACCGAGAGCGTCGTCGTCAACTTGAAAAACTTCGGCGAGGAGCGTGCGATTGATATTGCCGCGGATGGCGCGGGAGACGTTTTCATACTCGAATACCTGGATGACCAGACGTTCACCGTGCTGAAAGAGACCCTTTCCGGAGGCGTCTACACGCAGAGCTCGGTTTCGAGCTACGGGCAAAATCCCTATGGGATCGCGGCTGACGCTGCCGGCGACGTCTACATCGTTTCTCCCGGAAACAACCGGCTCTTGAAGGAGGGTCCGGAGACGAACTTCGGCGCGTTCAATGTGGGGAGTACGAGTATCGCCCTTTCTTTGGTTTTTACCTTTGATACACAAAGCACCCTGAGCAGTCCGGCGGTGTTGACGCAGGGAGACACAGGGTTGGACTTTTTAGATGCCGGCACCGGGACCTGCGGGAAGCAGAAATCCACCTTTGTCTACAGCCCGGGTGCTACTTGCAGCGTCAGCGTGATCTTCAAACCGCAGGTCTCAGGAAGCCGGTCTGGTGCGGCGGTACTGCAGGATGCCTCCGGCAACACCCTGGCAACCGCATACGTCTCCGGTACCGGGGTGGCGCCGCAGATCAGCTATCCCTCAGGACCGTCATTGCCCATCGGCACTCTGCTGGTCAACCCTTCGGGCGTGGCGGTCGACGCGCTCGGCAACGTCTTCTTTGCGGAAAGCGGTACCGGCAATGTGTATAAGGAGACGGTGTCCCTGCTCGCCTTTGCCAGGTACAGCTATTCCAGGAAAATCATTGCCAGCGGGCTTAACCATCCCACGGCGGTGGCGCTGGATGGGGCCGGAAATGTCTATGTCGCGACCTCGAGCATGGTCTATAAAGAGAAGCTTTCCGACGGCGGATATGTGCAAAGCCAGATCGTCACGGATCTTACCAATCTGGTGGGCATCGCTGTGGATCGCAGCGGCAACCTTTATCTTACTTCTTCCGTGTCAGGGAACGTGCATAAAGAGACGCTACAAACTAACGGCAGCTACACGGAAACGGCGGTCGGCTTCGGGATCGTCAGTCCGACCGGGGTCGCGGTCGATGGCGGCGGAGATATCTTCATCCTCGATGCGAAGGACGGTAATCTGTATAAGGAGACGCTGCAAGCAAACGGCAGCTACGCCCAGACCACGGTTGCCCTTGCGATCTCTGAACCTGAAAACCTGACGGTCGATGGCAACGGGAGCGTGTATGTTGCCGATGCCAGCCGCGGCCAGATAGACAAGCTAACCCTCGAAACGAATGGGAGCTACACAGAAACCATCGCCCGGTCCGGCTTGAACGAGCCTTCGGGGCTTGCGGTGGATGGGCAAGGGAATCTTTATTATTCCGAAGGCGCCGCAGGCGACCTGAACATGATCGACGTTGCCGATGCACCGGTGATTACCTTCGCGATCACTAAACCGCAAACGACCAGCACAGACAGCCCGCGGTACGTGACAGTTGCGAATATCGGCAACGCTCCTCTGAGCTTCCCGGCTTTGGCTTCAGGCACCAACGCGTACATAATCGGCGTCCCTGCCTTTGCTCTGGATGGGGAATCCACCTGCCCGGTGGTCGGAGCCGCGGGCGTGGCCGCCAGTCTCGATGCGGGTAGCTCCTGCGTCTACGGAGTCAGCTTTATGCCCGAATATCGCGGAACCTATCTCGGCTACGTGGTTCTGTCGGATAACAACCTGAACGCCGTAGAGTCAGGCCCAGGGTCGGGGCAGGACGTCCAGCTGAACGGGCCGACCGCAACCTCGGATGCGACGCGGACCACAATGCGGGTCAACCCGAACTCGGTCGCGGTGGGTCTCGGGGTGACGATTACCGTCACAGTGACGGATACCAGTACCTCCGCCACCGTTGTCCAGGGCGGGGTCAGCTTCACCGACAGTGTGGGCGGCCAGGTGCTTTCTTTGAATGGCGGCGCGGCGGTACCTCTTAGCGGTGGAAAGGTGGTGCTGACCATAGTCCCGAGCGTGGCCGGCGCACATACGATCACCGCGCACTATGGCGGGGTGGACGATAGCTTTCTCGGGAGCACGGCCGAGGCGAGCCTCACCGTCCAGCCGTAGCGAGCGCGACGAGGGAGGGGAACCGGGTTTCGTGGTCAGGACGACTCAATTCGGTTCCCCCGCCCTGGTGCTTAGGCGGGACTGACGGAATGCGCCTGGAGAACGCTTGCTAATGCATCCGCGATCATCTTGTCTTCTCCGGGTTGTAAGTCGATCGCAGTCATTTCAATCGTGCTTGAACCTTCAGTGAGAACGATCGAAGGTTTCATCCTGGCAAGCTGCTCTGTCATCTCATGAGGGTTAGCGGAGAAGCGCGCGGGGTCCAGATGTATCTGAAGTGCTGGAAAATGATTGGCAATGTCCGGCACGTCTCGCGTCACTTTCACCCCAGCGATCTTTGATACTTTCGTCGATATCGTATCCAGTTGCCGCCATTGATCTTTGTCCAAAACTGCTTGATCTTCCGCCAGAAAGAGCTCGAGCGCCTTCACTACGCCCACAATCTCTTCCTTGCCTACCTTGGTAGGCCGCCCGATGGTGTCCTCATTCGGACTCATGTTCAGCAACGCATTGTGCACCCTATCCTCAAGTCCAATCAGCAGACCCGTGCACTGTGGACCCCTGAGTGCCTTGCCACCACTGAATGCGATCAAATCAAACCCCATATTGGCGTAGTCCGACAAACGGGATTTCGGCGGTACGTCCGCAGCGGCATCAAGAAACGCCGGCACGTTTGCCGCATGCGCCAGCTTCACCCAATCGGCTCGTTTAATCTGGCCATCCGGGTCGCTTAAATTCAAAAAGTGCATGGCAGCGGTGCGCTCGCAAATTGCTTTATGAACGTCTTCCATCGTCTCAACTTCAACCAGCTTTGCCCCGGTCGTTCGAATCTGATGATCCCAGCCGCTGCGATGTGCCCGCTGGATAATCACCTCTGATTTCATCCCGGTTAAATCCGGAATCTGTTTGATATACGTTTCATTACTGCCGGTAAGAATTCCTGAGTATCCATTCTGAATTGCCGACGCTGCACCTGAAGTGACAATCGCTCCGTATCCTTGCGGTAACTTCAACATCTCGGCGATCCGTTTTCCTGCCGCAGCTTCCAGGTCCATGAGGACGACGAAATGCTGAGATGCGAGTTCCATGACTGCTTTCACTTCCGGACGTATTAACGAACCGCCAAGGACCGTCTCTGTTCCCTGGCCATTAATCACCGT
>JBARKD010000022.1:0-10120 GCA_049800615.1 Acidobacteriaceae bacterium
CAGTTGGGGACTGCAAAGTGTCGACATGGAGACCGGCACTGTGTTCGTACCGCTCAGCACCGCGCATTTCGACTATTACGGTGGCGATCGCCCTGGTACAAACCTGTACGGCACCAGCTTGGTGGCGCTTGATGCCACTACCGGTAGGCTCAAGTGGTACTACCAGACGACGCATCACGATGTGTGGGACGCGGACCTGCACCATGCACCGGTCCTGATTAGTGTTCGCAGGGGAACCCAAGTGATCCCTGCCGTCGCAATTGCTACCAAGCGTGGCCTCATGTTCATCCTGGACCGGAATACGGGTAAGCCGGTCTATCCCGTGGAAGAACGTCCTGTTCCGACGGATGGTTTTGTCGCTACTGAATTGCCCTCGACAACGCAGCCGTTTCCGGTCTGGCCTGGGCCTTTGGCACGGGACCACTTTTCGCCGGATGATCTCAACCGCATCACGTCAGAACAGGCGAAATTCTGCGAAGACATGCTCAAGCATGGCACAACGAGTTTGCCGGCTGGTCCCGACGGACTCCGGACAGGAGGCCCGTATATCCCTTACAACGAAAACGGGTCAATCCTCTTCCCGTGGACAAATGGCGGGGCCGAGTGGGAGGGCCTGTCGTACGATCCTGGTCTCGGATATGTCTTTGTTCTTACTGCGGATCTTGGCGAGGTTTTCCAGGCCATCCCTAACTCGACGCCGCCGAACGCAGAGCGCTATCAGTTCCGCAATCCCCATACTGGCTGGCCCTGCAGTAACGGTCCCTGGGGTGAGATGATTGCGGTCGACATCAACACTGGCCTCATCGCATGGCGCAGGCCCATCGGGAAAGATACTCGTCTCGAGGCCCTTGGTATCCGGAATTGGGGCACGCTGCTGATGGGCGGTCCCACGTCGACCGCCGGCGGCGTTACTTTTGCCGGCGGCACCATCGACGGGATTTTACGTGCTGTGGAATCTTCGACGGGCACGGAGTTGTGGCAGGCCGACGTCGGTGCGTCTGCCCACGGGATCACTATCACCTACCTTGGCCGTGACGGACGCCAATATGTGGCGGCACTTATCTGTGGCGGCGGCTATCTGGGTGATCCTGCTATTCCGGCTGTGCTGAGAGTCTTCAGTCTTCCCAAAGATGGACCTGAGCAAAAACGGCAAACTCCTGGGCGTCGATAGGGAATCAGCAGCGCGCTCGGCAACCGGGGAGCCATTCGTCTAAAGGGAGACGTGTGGCGGGAGTGAGCCTGATCTCAAGCGCACTGAATTTCGCACTCCGGCAAACATCGATTTATGGTCCGCAGTGCAGGTCCCAAAGGATTCGCCGCGCTTATCGGGCAACGATGCGTGTTGCCAGCCCGGACAGCCCATAGAGCCAGACCACGAGCGAGATAACAGAGACCAGCGTTGTCATCGAGACAGTGGACGCTACCATCATTTCCTCGCAGTGATACTCCCCGGCAAGAATGTAGACTGTCTTGGCCGTGGGCACTGCGGCGCAGATTATGGCCGCAATGGTGTGTAAAGGGTCGAGCCCCAGCCATACACTCAATGCGGACACTATGAGAGGCATGAGGACGAGTTTGACGGCTGAGAGCAGCGAGGCTCTCCCAATATTGGCTCGCAATCCGTCGATCGACAGCCCCAGTCCGATGGCGAACAGAGCACAAGGTGTGAGCGCATCGGCCATGATGCCAAGATACGCGGTGACCGGCCCGGGCATGCGGAGACCAAGGACCGAGCAAAGCATCCCGACCAGGGTTGATAAGACCATCGGGTTAAGCACGACATGCTTCACTGTGACCATCGGGGCCGTGCGTGAGTCATGCGCATCCCGCTGACCAAATTCGATCAGGATCACGGCTATGGGAAACATCACAACCGCCACAAATACCGTGGCGATCGCCGCCGGCAACACAGCGCGCGGACCATAGATCGCCTGCAGGATGGGCAAGGCGACGAAGCCGGTGTTGGTCATCGATGCCGCCATGCCATGAATGGTTCGGCTTGCGAGACTTCGAGAAGCATGAATGCTCATGATGCCGAACACGAGAATGAAGCAAAGGAGCGAGCCGCCGCCAAAGGCAACAAGAAAGCGCCAATTGATCAGCGAATGACTTGGTTCTTGCGCAATTGTGACGATCAGCAACGCCGGCATTGCGATGTTGTAGGCGAAATGAATCAGGCCCTCAGACAACGACCGCGACAGATAGCCCGTATAGCCCACGATCCAGCCCGTCAGGATCACTGCAAATACAGGAAGGATAAGGTCAGCGATCTGCATCGAGGATGTCTCAGGTTGATTCTCTAACAGTTGCATGGAGAGTAAGGTACGGTCAACGGGACTAGCAGTTAAGATCAGTTCTGTGTAGAGCAGCATCACTTGTCAACAGTCGGGCTCCGGATCGAAGATTTGTCAAAGATAAGCATTGGGGCCCTTGAAGCAGGGGCAGACAATATGCCTAGCCCCTTATCGCGATGCGGAAGATGGTCACAGACATGCGATACACTGGCTTTCTCAACCCCTCGTTAGGGTTTACCGCTCTAAGGGCAACGTTGCCCGGGCGGGACGGGCTACCCCGCCTCGGATGGCGAACAATTTAGAAAATTTGTTGACACCCGCGTAACCGCGTCGTTCGCGCTCAACCACCACTTTTTATCGATGGAGGCTGAACGATGGCTCTTAGTAGACGAGATTTTTTACACGGCGTAGGGCGGGCAGGCGGCTATAGCGCGGCATTCCTCGCCATGCAGGGAATGGGCCTGTTGGAGGTTTCGGCGCAGGCCGCGCCGTTGCACGCCGAGCAAGGCTCCGGGAAGGGCGTGAAGGTGGTGGTGCTGGGTGGCGGCATCGCCGGACTCGTGGCCGCGTACGAACTTCGTGCGTTGGGCTACGAGTGCACGCTTCTGGAGGCTCGGTCCAGGCCCGGCGGACGCAATTGGACGGTGCGCGGGGGAGACACCGTGACTCTCCTCAACGGAACCAGGCAATCGTGTACCTGGGAGGAGGGACACTATCAGAACTTTGGTCCCGGGCGGCTGCCGTCGATTCACCAGAACATCCTCGGTTACTGCCGGAAACTGGCCGTTCCCCTGGAAGTGGAAGTAAACATGAGCCGCTCGTCGTTTCTGCAGAACGATGAGGCGAACGGCGGCAAGCCCGTGGTGTTACGCCAGGCGGAGAATGACACACGTGGCCACGTGAGCGAGCTGCTGGCGAAGTCCATGCACCAGGGCGGTCTCGACCAGGATCTGACCAAGGAAGACCGCGAGCGCATGTTGAGTTTTCTTGAAGTCTACGGCCCATTAGACGATGCAGATAAATACGCGGGTAGCGATCGCGCCGGCTACCTGAAGCAAGCCGGTGCCGGCGACGAAACCGGCGTTCTCAGCAAGCCGATGGATATGCATGCGCTGCTCGATGAGGACTTCTGGCAGGGCGTCTTGTTCGATGAGCAATTCGACATGCAGGCCACCATGTTTCAACCGGTCGGTGGTATGGACCGCATACCGTACGCGTTTGCCAAAGCCCTGGGTAAGGTCATCCAGTTCAACGCGCCGGTTACGGAGATTCGCAAGACCAGCAGAGGAGTCAAAGTTAGTTACACACTGCATGGCGCTCCCCAGGTGATCGAAGCGGATTATTGCATTTGCGCCATGCCGCTGACGATTCTGAAGCGGACGCAAAACGACTTCAGCGCACCTTACAAGAAAGTTGTGGATGAATGCGTCTACGCGAGCGCCTATAAGATCGCGTGGGAGAGCCGGCGATTCTGGGAACAGGACTACAACATCTATGGTGGGCTGGAGTTTGTGAAGACGGGTTGCAGCCCGATCTGGTTTCCCTCTGCAGGAATGTTCACGCCGCGGGGCGTGGTGGTGAGCGGATATTCCGAAGAAGCGAAATCGGTGATTGACGGCTTACTGCTCGAACAGAAATTCGAGGAGAGCCGCAAGTCCATCGAAAGACTGCATCCAGGGCATGGCAAGGAACTGGAAAAGCCCATGTATGTCACCTGGGGGCAGATTGAGCACAATGAAGGTTCGTGGATTCGGGCTTACGGGCCCGGGCAAGAGCGCAGGAGCTTCTCCCTGTCGCGTCGGACGGGCGAGGCTCGCTCTTCTGCTTCCGCTCAACTGCACACCAACCCGGGATACGAAACTTTGATTGAGCCCGATGGCCCCATAGTATTTGCCGGCGACCACGTAAGCCACATCGTGGCCTGGCAGGAAGGCGCCGCGTTGAGTGCGCTGCGCGCGGTCGGACAGATTTGTGACCGGGTGAAGTCTGCCAAAGCTTGAAAGAACGAGCGTGCGAAGCAGGTTTGTCTCTATCAAGAGTTTTGCGACCATCACCGATCAAGACCTGGCTCAATAAGAGGTCATGCTCCAGTTAAATATTTTGGTCGTGTTAGCCATGCCTGAGCCGGTGGCCGCGGTAAATCCGGCGTAAGCCGTGTTCCCGCCCGCTGCCAGGGGGATATCCACCGGGTAGGTCCCGGTAAACACCGCATACTGCGTCAGGTCGGTGATGCTTACCTCAAGGTTGGTTCCGTCGTAGTTCAGCCGGGCGTGGAAGAAGTGCCCATCGTGCAGGTTGATGCCGCTGGGCAGAACGTTGATTGCGGGCACTGTCGGCAACGCGCCCCCGACGTAAACTCCAGTGGAATTAGAACCTTCCCCGGCGTTGTTATATTCGTCGAACTTGACCGCGACGCTCTTTCCGATGCCCGCGTAACCCAGTCCGGCCCCTGAGGAACCGAGCGCGTTCAGCCCTGCCGACTGCACGACAAAAGTAAATCCCTCGCCCATCAAGCCGGGTACGGGGGCCATGACAAAATCGAAATCGGTGCTGAACTTACCAATCGGCACAGCGGTGGAAAAATAGGCACTACTCCTTTCAATTCCGATGTCGGTAACCAATTGCAAGTTTCCGCTGGCAAGGGTAGCCTCGCCATTCAGCGAGAGCATGGACGGGTTCGTGAACCCGGGGAAGGTTGGCTCCCCGGCGGTGCAACACTCCGACGAGGTCATCTGCCAGTCAAGGATGTTCTCTACCGTTGCCTTCTCCCCCGTGCCGCCGGTAAAGCCAGCGAACGCGGTAGGCCCGCCGAGAATGCCGGCAATATCCACCGTAAACGGATAGCTCGCCGTCGCATTGGTTGACTTATCGGTAATGGTGAGCGCCAAAACCGATCCGTCATAGACCAGTTCCACATGAAAAACGTGCCCGCTGTGCAGATTGATACCCGCCGGCAAAAGGTTGATCGACGGTGTCGTCGGCGCAGCTCCGTTTACGTAGAGCCCGGTAGAACTGCTCCCCTCCCCGTCGTTGCTGTGCAAGTCGAACTTGACGGCAATGCTGTTCGTGATGGAGGGACCGGACTGCCCTATCCCTGGAAGCCCGTAACCGAGTCCGCCGCCCGGAGAACCGAGGGCATTCGGCCCATTCGACTGCAGCACAAAAGCGGCTCCGTCCGCTTCCGTCCCGGCGAAGTCTTTGCCTCCCAGCTGTAAATCGAACTGTGTGGTGAAGGAAGATAGACCGATGGGAGTGGGGTAAAACGCGCTACGCGCTTCATACGTTCCGCCGTCGGTAAGCTGCAGGTTGCTACCCTGGATGGCCGCTCCTCCGTTCAGCGTCACCCCGGGAGCAGTACTCCTGAAACCTCCGGAGAAATCAATGGCTGGGCCACCGGGCGTTCCAGCCCCCTCAAATGAGGGCATCTGCGTCGCCAGGGGAGCGTTCAGATTATTGTCATTCAGCACCACCCTGCTGCTGAGCACACCGTCTTGGGTAGGCGTAAAGCTTATGCTCAGGTCACAAATCGCACTGGGCGCCAGGGACAAGCCGGAGGCACAATCGGGGGGCGTCCCCTCACCGGTTTCGAGGGTGAAGTTAGGGTCGGGCTCCCACAGAACCTGGGTGAACGACAGCGGCGTATTGCCGCCGTTGCCGATGATCACCGTCCGGGGGCTATCACTGCTTACGCTACCCACGCTCGCGGATGCGAACTTTGTGATGGGAACCGGGGCGCGGAAAATTTCGTTGATCCCATCGTTGCTGCCGGATTGGGTAAAGAACACATTGCCGGCTGAATCCAGGGCGATTCCCTGAGGCTGGTCAAGGCCGCTGGCGATCGTTCTTTGCGTTCCGGCTCCGGCCGGCACTTCGAATATCCGCTCATTGCTAAAGTCGGAGACGAATAGGTCGCCTGCTGCGTCGACCGCGATCCCAGCGGAGAATGGCAAATCGCTCACGACGGTCGTCTGTCCGGCGCCCCCCGCCGCCACCCGAACCACGCGTTGGTGGCCCTGATCCACAACGAACACATTCCCGCCGCTATCCACGGCAATTGCGTTAGGGTAGTTCCATCCGATGCCAAGGGGAATTTCGCAGGCGCTGCTGGTGCAACCGACCGGCAGCTCCAGCACACGGTTGGGACCTACGTCCGTCACGTACAGGTTGCTCGCTCCATCCACCGCAATGCCGACGGGGGCAACGAAGACGTTATTCACCGTACGTTGACAGCTGCTGGCCGCGCAGCCCTCCGGGATCTCGATCACGGAACTCGTACCTGTGTCGGTGACATAAAGAGTTCCCGCCCCATCGATGGCCACCTGCTGCGGAGTATTAAATCCAGAACCTACTGTGAACAGCTGGCCGTTCCATAACTCGTACACTCCAGGCGCCACAGCTTCGTGGGGGCCTGCTCCGTTGGTAAAGAACAAACGGCCGTATCCGTCGACCGCTACTCCGCCCCAGGGAATATTGGCGTTCTGGTTGGCGGCCAACTGTTCGGGCAGCCCCCCGTCGAAGGTCATTTGCGGCCCGATCCCCACTCCGTGGACAAACGTCGTCGCCACCACGTTCCCGCTCCCGTCGACGATGTTGACTGCACCGAGGTGCAGTCCGGGAGACCTGGGCTCGAATTTCGCCTGTACAACGCACGTCGCTCCCGCCGTCAAATTGCCCGTACAGGTGCTGCTCCCAGGGTGGAAATCGCTGCCGAGTGCACCCAAACTCAGCACCGTGGCTGTGGCGAATTGACCTCCCTCGGTGACCTTGTAGTGGAGCGTGATGATCTTGCTGCAGGGCGCCGGCGTGGTACTGGTTTCCGCGCAAACGTTGATATTGCCGAAATTGACCGGAGAGCCGGTGTAGGTGACCGCCTGCCCGTGCAGCAGATGTACGGCGGAGAGCAGAACGCCCATCCAAAAAAAGCAAAAGAAAGCAAACCGAGTCAATTTGTTCACCGTATCGTCTCAACAAGACACACGACTGGTATCGGCGCTACCTGGCGCCGTCATGACTGATGTCCGAGTATGAAACAGGGAAAAGCAGGAAGGAAAAGGGGACGGACCCCGCAAAGTATCTCCGCCTGAACGACCTTGATCATCCTCCGCACTGGACACGGGTGTTAGCGGCGGCGACTTTGCTTCCGATGTCCTTCGAACGGGGTCCTGCTGATCAAACGCCCTGGTAAACCAGCCCGGTGAATCAGCCCTTGACTAAAGTGACCTTCCCATAGAAATTTTGTTTTTCGTGCACTTGGCGACGTACCGCGAACTGCCATCTGTCCGGATAGCCGACTCGTCCAAGTGGAAAGTCCCCGACTGGATCAGTGGCCGCTAGCGCGTTTCACGGGAGGGACGGCGAACCTCGCTTAGATGAGGAAATCGGTTGTGCCCTGACCCTCGACGAGTGAAGATGGTGGTGGAGACTCCATGAATATCCTTCTTGTCGGAAGAGGCGTGATTGCGACGCTGTATGGCTGGGCTTTTGAGAAGGCCGGTCACAGTGTCACGTTCTACGTGCGTCCGGGGAGATCGGCTGAGTATGGCTCTCATGTGCATTTGGATGTCTTCAACGCACGGCGTGGAGCGCAAAGGAAGCATGTGAATGAAGATTGGGCGATTCGTATGGTGGAGGATCTGCCGGCGAATCACAACTACGATCTGATCCTGGTCAGCGTTCAGGAGTGGATGTTTGCTGAGGTTGCGACGTTCCTGGTGTCGCGCACGGGACATGCCACGATCCTTATCTTCAGCAATTTCTGGCGCGATCCTGAGGAGGCAACGAAAGGATTGCCCAGAGACCAGGTTGCGTGGGGCTTTCCGCTTGCAGGAGGAGCGTTCCGCGAGAACGTGTTACGCGGCGCCATCTATGCTTCGGTGAACTTCGGAACATTTTCTGCATCGCTGAGCGCGAGCGAGCTAGCGGCGCGAAAGCTTTTTCGCGATTGTGGATTCAACGTTGCAGAGAAGACGAACTTCAGGGACTGGCTGTGGATTCATTTTGCTACGAACGCAGGGTTGATGTCGCAGGCCATTTATGCCGGATCCATGGAATCGGTGATGGGTTCCTTCAAGCAAGCGCGAGAGGCAGCGTTGACCGTGCAAGAGATGCTTCCCATTCTTCGGGCGCGCGGGGTCAAATTGCGTCACAATTTCTTGGAGCTGATGCCTCTACGGATGCCACCCTCTCTGTTTGCCGCAGCTCTAGCGGCCGCGTTTTCTTTCAACAAACCTTTCCGGGCTGTCGTGGGGACGGGAGATCACAAAGAAGAGATCAGGCGGACCGTTACGAGCGTGCTGCAGGGGGCAGCGGAATTTGGAATCGCAACACCAAGGTTACTGAGCGCAGGAAGCAGGCTGCACAGTCTCGGTGATTAAAATGAGCCATCCTGCGACGGCACTGGCGCTGCATCTTCGCGCAGTGCGGCGATCGGCAGCCTTGGCTGGTCCCGATCGGCTAGTTTTTACAAAGCCAGTCTACCTGGCCGAATAACCGGCTTTTCGGAAAAGTGGCATGCCGTCGCGCTCGAGCAAGAATCTAAAGGCGGCCAAGTGTACGATGCCATACTCGTCCATGTGGCGGAGTGAGTGTATTTGAGGGTTTGTGTCGTCGCGCGTTGGGTGATTCTTTCGACTGACCCCAATTCTCGCAGCTGTTGACTTAGGACTGCGCCAGCAAAGGCATCCTCAATCCGGTGGCCAATTTCCGAGTCTGTATCGAATGAGTTCTTCAGAGAGCCCGCGGAGGTCGGGATATACAACGGCATCGCTGATGCCCAATGTAAACAAATCGGCCCGCATCCTGTTGACCTTATCCTTTGGGATGACAATTTTCACGATGCGTGAGTTCGCCTCATTCCGCAGACGCATCAGGCCATCCTGCGCCCAGCCGAAAACAGTAAAGCGACTTCTTTGCGATGCGATTCTCTTCGCGATGAACGGCGGATCAATGGCGGCTGGATACTCCTCAGGGATTTGAGTGTTGCGGTTTGCATCCAATCGAACTTGGGGAGGGGCAAGATATTGTTCCGCCTTCGTGTGGTGTGGCGCCAACACACAATCGGTGTTCAGTACCCTCTGATTGAGCCACCATGGATCCAGCATCCAGACGGCGGCATCCTTAGGTTCTTCTTCCTCGTCATCCTCCCTGGGAGGTTTGACCGGAGGATTGAGGGCGAAAAACAATGCAACGAGCACCGAATCGGTCCAGTCCAGCAAACGCGTCGGAGCGCCATAGTGTTGCATTAGGAAATACCATCCCCAGGTATCAGCCGGCGGAGGTTCCGACACGTATTGTGGCGCGCGACGCTCGAATTGCTCGCGAAGTTCATCTTCATCGTCGACGAACCTGTAGCGGAAAATGCTCGGCTTGAGGTCCCAGTCTGCATCCGCGTGGCCACGGAACCACGGGTCGATCCATTTGGAGCCCTTTATCCAGTTATCACGATACTTGCACACGACATCGACTAAATGCCCAATGGCTTTGACGCGCGTGTCCACGTTGCCCGAGTTCTGTTCTTCCGTCATGGTTCCTCGCTGCTCGTTGTTATAGTGAGAGGAACTCCGCCTTCATTACATATTCCTTGCGCCTCGGCGCGCTGCTGCAGGCGGGACGAATAAGGGGCGTAACGGATGGTTTTACACTGTACAGATTGAGAACTGAATTCATAGACCGATGAGACGCTATCACGACAGCAGTTCTGAAGCCCGCGAGCGACGCGAACAACGGACACAGCAAGCGAGCCGTCTTACTGCCGATATTCAAGAGCAAATTCGCCTCTTAGAATCGACCCTCATCGAAGGCTGGGGAGATGCGGGACAGAACATTCA
>JBARKD010000023.1:0-13264 GCA_049800615.1 Acidobacteriaceae bacterium
GTTGTAGAGCCAGCCGTTGCGTCGCGGTTGAGAAAACTGCAGATCCCTACGCTACGCTTCGGTCGGGACGACAATTTTGTGGGTAGGCGAAAGCTGCTTTTCCATGAAACAGACGGATCGAGGTGAAGTTGACGGCGGGGCTGAAGCCCCGCCCTTCAAAACAAAAGAGTCACAGGTTCTCGAGCGTGTGTGAAGCCACACGCACAAGCCGGCATAAGCTGCCACCGATGCAAACAGCGGATTATGCGTTATCCTTGCGTTTGCCACCGGCGCAGGCCAGGACTTGGCGGAAACGATAAAGCAGAGGGTGGAAGCGAGAAAGGGGTATACGTAACCATGTCAGATTCTATTCGATCCAAATTCACTCGCCGTGGTTTTTTCAAGTCTTCGATGTCCGTGATGGGGGGCGGCCTGCTCAGCAGTTATGCGCTCAAAAAGGCCGCGGCTCAGACAGAACCTGCGATCAAGAACGTCAATCTCAATTCCAGCCCGTCGACGTTGAAGATCACGGACATGCGCTATGCGATTATCGTCAAGCCGGGCCCGAGCCCGTGCCCGATCATTCGCATCGATACCAACCAGGGCGTGTATGGATTGGGTGAAGTGCGGGATGTGGGCGGTTACCAATATGCGATGGTGCTCAAAAGCCGCTTGATGGGCGAAAACCCCCTGAAAGTGGATTTCCTGTTCCAGATGATCCAGCAGTTTGGCGGGATATCCCGGCAGGCGGGCGGTGTCTGCGCGGTGGAGATGGCGCTATGGGACATCGCCGGCAAGGTCTACAACATCCCGGTGTACCAGATGCTAGGCGGGCAATGGCGGGATAAGATTCGCATCTACGCCGATACCACAGAGTCGGACGATCCGAAGGAATACGGCAGACGGGCCAAAGAACGCAAGGCGATGGGCCTTACCTGGATGAAGATGGACCTGGGCATCAACGTGCTCGAAGGTATGCCTGGGATGGTGATGGAGCCCGCAGGCCAGAGCAAGTGGGAATTGCGCAATCAACCTCACCCGTTTATGGCGACGGAAGTTACCGACAAAGGTATCGACCGGCTTTGCGAATATGTTTCCGCAGTGCGGGAGAACATTGGCTATGACATGCCGCTGTCCATGGATCACCTGGGCCATATCGGAGTCAAGTCATGCATCAAGCTGGGCAAGGCATACGAGAAGTTCAACCTCGAATGGATCGAAGACGTGGTTCCGTGGTACTACACGGACCTGCTGAAAGAGATCACAGACGCCAGCCCCACGCCGACCATCACGGGAGAAGACATCTACGAGATCGCGGACTTCGAAAAGCTATGCAGCATGCACGCGGTGGACAAAATCCACCCGGATCTGGCGACTTCAGGCGGCATTTTGCGCACGCACAAGATCGGCGACATGGCATTCGGATATGGCGTGCCGATGGCCATGCACTTTGCCGGGACCCCAGTAAGCTGCATGGCGAACGTCCACTGCGCCGCGGCAACGCGCAACTTCCTGGCTCTCGAGAATCATTCCCTGGATGTCCCATGGTGGCAGGATCTGGTCAGCGGACCGGAAAAGCCGATGATCAATCAGGGATTCATCAAGGTTCCGGAAACTCCGGGTTTGGGAGTTACGCTGAACGATGAAGTATGCAAGCAGCACCTGAAGCCCGGAACGGGTTATTTCGAGCCTACGCCGATGTGGGATGACGTGCAGTCTCTCGACGACGCAACCTTCAGCTAGAGGGGCTCTACAGGCTGCGGAAAAACAACGTAGCGGCTCGACAAGCCTACCAGGTGTAGCCACTTGTCTGGGCAGGGATACATTGTCTAGCGCCTCGCTCGGTGCTTCGTCGCGTTTTTCCGCAGCCTGTTTACTCGTCCGTGACACAACCCATCGCGGCGCTTTTTACACTACGGATGTATTTCGCCAACGTGCCTCGCTCCGCTTTATAGGGCGGCATGCGCCAGCCTTGGCGGCGCGCCTTCAGCTCCTCTTCGGTCAGCGCGACCGAGAGCTCATTTTTCGAAGCATCGATGGTGACGATGTCGCCATTAGCGACCAAACCTATCGGGCCGCCTTCTTGAGCTTCCGGGGTTACGTGACCGACGATGAACCCATGCGAACCGCCGGAAAAGCGTCCGTCGGTGATGAGAGCCACGTCTTTTCCCAGACCCGCTCCCATAATGGCGGATGTGGGAGTCAGCATCTCGGGCATGCCGGGGCCGCCTTTGGGGCCTTCGTAGCGGATCACCAGAACCTCTCCCTTTGAGATTCTGCCCTCTTCCAGCGCCTTTAGCATCAGCTCTTCGGAGTCGAATACGTTGGCCGGACCGGAGAACCTCAGGCCTTCCTTGCCCGTGATCTTGGCTACTGCGCCTTCAGGCGCCAGGTTCCCTTTGAGAATTTGCAGGTGGCTGGTCGGCTTGAGCGGATTCGAGACCGGGCGCACGATCTGCTGCCCCGTTCGCAGACCTGGCAAATCCTTTACGTTCTCTGCGATCGTCTTGCCGGTCACGGTGATGCAGCCGCCGTGCAGCATTCCCTCCGCCAGCAGCATCTTGATGACGGCGGGCAGGCCGCCCACGCTCTGCAAATCCTCCATGACGTAGGCCCCGCTGGGCTTGAAGTCTGTCAGCAAAGGCGTTTTGTCGCTGATCTTCTGAAAGTCATCGATGGTCAGGGGAATGTTGACCGCCCTCGCCATCGCGATCAAATGGAGCACGGCGTTGGTCGAACCGCCGAGGGCTGCGACCACGACCATGGCGTTTTCAAACGCCTTGCGGGTCATGATGTCGCGCGGTTTCAAGTCCATCTCAAGCAAGGTGTGGATGGCGGCGCCGGCGCGAAAACATTCGTCCAGCTTCAACGGATCTTCGGCCGGGGTAGAGGAACTATAAGGCAGGCTCATGCCCAGCGTTTCAATGGCGGAGGCCATGGTATTGGCGGTATACATGCCGCCGCACGCACCCGCACCCGGACAGGAGTGGCGCACAATCGCCTGGCGCTCCTCGTCATCGATGGAATGCGCGATGAATTGACCGTAGCTCTGAAACGCGGAGATGATGTCCAGCTTCTGCCCGTTGTAATGGCCGGCGTGGATCGTTCCCCCATAGACCATAAGGCTGGGACGGTTCACACGACCCATGGCGATGAGGCACCCTGGCATATTTTTGTCGCATCCCGGAATCGACACATTGGCGTCGTACCATTGGGCGCCCATTACCGTTTCGATTGAGTCGGCAATCAGATCGCGCGATTGCAGCGAAAAGCTCATGCCTTCTGTGCCCATCGAGATGCCGTCGCTGACCCCGATGGTGTTGAAACGCATACCGACCATTCCGGCCGCGATGACGCCTTCCTTCACCTTCTCGGCGAGGCCCAGCAGATGCATGTTGCAGGGGTTGCCTTCATACCACACGCTGGCAATACCCACCTGGGGCCGCGCCATATCCGCTTCACGCAGGCCGGTCGCGTAGAGCATCGCCTGAGAGGCGCCCTGCGCTTTGGGTTGTGTAACCTGGGAGCTGTACTTATTCAACGTTCTACTCATAAACACCAGTGTATCGTTCCTGACCTATGTCTTCGGAGTGCTGCTGTTTCGCACTCGCATATGCTATCCATCAGAGGTCCAATGGCGAAATCACGTAGGCAGTTTTTGACTCAGGGCTCGGTTGGCCTTTTAGGGCTGGTTGCGACGTCCTGCAAACATGAGCAAAAGAGCGGCGTCGCGCCGCCCCACGAAGCGCCTGCTGGAGAGCCACCGGCTTTTGCGACGTCGCCACCGGTGGGGCCGGTGGTTTTGCCGCGGACATTTGCGGAAGCTGAAAAGCTGGTGCGGGTGGATATGACGGGCCCGGAACGGCAAGAGGCGGTGGCCAGCTGGCGCAGCGCCATGGCGCCGCTGTATGAGCGGCGTGTGGGGCCACGCAAAGTTGCGCTGGAGGCGGCCCTGTCGCCCTGGTCCCACGTGGAAGCGGCATTGCCGGGCAAGCCGGCAGGCCCGGAGCGCAATCTATTTGTGCGCAGCAAGCTAGAGCCGGGCCCGCTGCCGACGAAGGATGAGGACATCGCCTTCGCGTCCGTTACCCGGTTGTCGCGCTGGATGGAGAAGCGCCAGCTTACTTCGGAGCGGCTCACCAACATCTATCTCGATCGCATCGAGCGGTTCAATCCCCAGCTGCTATGCGTGATTACGGTCACACGCGAGCTGGCGCTGGCACAGGCGAAACAGGCTGACAAGGAGATCGCCGCAGGACATTATCGCGGACCTCTGCATGGCATTCCCTGGGGCGGCAAGGATCTGCTCGATACCGCCGGGATACTCACGACCTACGGTGCGGAGCCGTTCAGAAACCGCGTCCCGGTCAACGATGCAACCGTGGTCACACGTCTGCAACAAGCCGGGGCGGTGCTTATCGGCAAACTCAGCATGGGCGCCCTGGCGCTGAACGATATCTGGTTTGGAGGACAGACCAAGAATCCGTGGTTGTTGCAGGAAGGCGCGTCGGGATCGAGCGCCGGACCAGGATCGGCAACAGCGGCGGGACTGGTAGCCTTTTCGATCGGCAGCGAGACCGGGGGCAGCATCGTCAGCCCCAGCATGCGCTGCGGAGTTACCGGCCTGCGGCCAACGTTCGGCCGGGTGCCGCGGACCGGCGCCATGACGCTGTGCTGGTCGCTCGATAAGCTGGGCCCGATGACGCGCAGTGTAGAGGACTCCCTGTTGGTGCTGGAGGCCATTACGGGCCCGGATCCGGGCGACGTGTCGAGCGTTCCGAGTAAGCTGGATTTCGATGCAGCGGCGAAGGTGGAAGGCCTGCGTGTGGGCTATTTTCCGCAGTGGATGAAAGAGGCGCCGGCCACCGATGTGGATCGCGCGGCATTGGAAACGGTTAAGAAGCTGGGGATGAAGCCGGTCGAGGTATCCATCCCCAATTGGCCGTATGATTCGCTGCAGCTCATCCTCTTCGCCGAAGCAGCGGCCTCGTTCGAAGAGCTGACGCTCAGCCGGGGCGTGGATCAGCTAAAGATGCAGGTGCCGGATGCATGGCCAAATTCGTTTCGCCAGGCGCGATTTCTTTCCGCGGTGGATTTCGTGCAGACAGACCGCTTCCGGCGCAAGGTGGCCCAGGAGATGGCAAAGCTCTTTTCGCAAGTGGACATCCTGCTGGTTCCCTCGCTGCGCGACGAGATGCTGACCATCACCAACGCCACCGGTCATCCTTCTCTCACGTTCCGCGCCGGGTTCATCGAGGTATCGGAGGAGAGAAGCGATTGGGCGCCTGACCCGGCGCATCCGCCGTTGAAATTCTCCCCTCCAAGGCGCGTACCTCATGGCGTGACCTTGATTGGCCGGCTCTTCGACGAGGGCACAATAGGCAGTGCCGGACTGGCCATGGAGCGCAGCTTTAGCGTTGCTGAACAGCGACCGCCGGGATTTTAAAGCATTTTCCCAAATACTAGTGGAGTGTCTCAGAGAAAGCGTTACTGATTTGAGAGGATCGGAGTTGGGGAAGGAAACAGCAGGTCTCTCCACTTCGGTCGAGATGACAATTCATTTGCTTTACTAACGTCTTCTCTGCGACAGGCCACCAGGTTCTGGCGACATCGGTTATGTGCGGCCATCCTTTGATGGATGGCCGCGTAAGGAAAAATGCTATTGTGGCGGTTCTCGATTCCATCCGCGTGGTTGAACTTACCGAGGCTCTGGCTGGGCCGTATTGCGCCATGATGCTGGGAGACTTCGGCGCGGATGTGATCAAGGTGGAACGGCGGCTGAGTGGAGATCAATCGCGCAGTTGGGGCCCGCCGTTTATTGGGAGTGAGTCCGCATATTTCCTGGCCGCCAATCGCAACAAGCGTTCGCTGTCGCTCGACTACGATCAGCCGCAGGGCCGGGAAATTCTGGACCGGTTGATGGCTACAGCGGATGTATTCCTGATCAACCAGCGCAACCTGGCTTCCCTGATGCGGCGCGGATTCGATGCGGAAACGATATGCTCGCGCTATCCCCGGCTCATCTATTGCGCTATTTCCGGCTACGGGCTCTCCGGACCAAGGGCGGGCTTGCCCGGTTACGACATCATCGCCCAGGCTGAGGCGGGCATCATGAGCTTCACCGGGGAGCCGGAGGGCGAACCAGTTCGCTATCCCATAGCCATTGCTGATTTGACCTGCGGGCTCTACTCCGCGCTGGGGATCGTGGTCGCGTTGCTGGCCCGGGAGAAGACCGGTACAGGGCAGGCTCTGGACATGGCGCTTTTCGATTCACAACTCACACTGCTGGTCAATGCGGGCAGCAATTATCTCAACGCCGGGATATCTCCCGAGCGGTGGGGCAATGCGCATCCCAGCATCGTTCCTTACCAGGTGTTCCGTGGCGGGGATGGGCGACATTTCGTCGTCGCCATAGGAACGAATGCATTATGGCAAAGATTGCTGCGCGTCATCGACGCGACAGAAACCCTGGGAGCCGATGCGCGCTTTCAAACAAATGCGCTGCGCACGGAACATCGCCAGGCTCTGATTCCCATGCTCAGCGCGATCTTCGCGCAGGCTTCGGCCAGCGATTGGCTGGCCCGCCTTCTGGCGGAGGATATTCCCGCGTCCGCGATCCAGACGGTGGGGGAAGCGGTGAACGATCCGCAGGCAATCGCCCGAGGGCTGATCGTGGAGATCGAACATCCGGCTCTCCATGTCCTGCGCAGTATTGCCAACCCGGTGCGGTTTTCGTCCACGCCGGTGGTGTACCGGCTGCCGCCGCCATTGCTGGGTGAGCATAGTGTTGGGATTCTCGAGAGCCTCGGCTATTCGGGCGGACAGATCGCTGCCGCGAAGAGTGCGCTGGCCATCTAGTATTTCTTCCTCGATTGTCTATGGCAGAGCAGGCAGTACACTAGGTGGGTTTCTCAACCATGGACGTGAAGATCATAGAGCGCGACGTTCTGGTGGTGGTCGATGTGCAGAACGACTTCTGCGATGGCGGGGCACTCCCTGTGCCGGGAGGCCAGCAGGTTGTCCCGGTGATCCATCGCCTCGCTCCAGCTTTTCGACATGTGGTACTAACTCAGGACTGGCACCCTCGCGATCATCATTCTTTCGCGTCGAATCATCCCGGGCGGGCTCCGTTTGACACCATTGAGACGTCCCATGGCTCGCAAGTACTGTGGCCTGACCATTGCATCCAGAATAGCGAGGGCGCCGGTTTCCATCCGCACTTGATGCTGGATAACGCGGAGCTGGTGCTACGCAAGGGCTTTCGCAGCGATATCGACTCGTACTCCGCTTTCCTGGAAAACGACCACCGGACACCCACCGGTCTCAAGGGGTATCTGCACGAGCGCGGACTGAAGCGAGTCTTCCTGAGCGGCCTCGCGTATGACTACTGTGTCCGTTATTCCGCGATCGATAGCCGCCACGCCGGCTTTGAGACCTATGTCGTGGAGGATGCATGTAAGGCCATGGGTACGGCGGATTCCATAACCGACACCAACCGGGACTTTGAAGAGGCCGGTGTGAAGCGCATTCACAGCGGAGTGTTGGGGAAGGCATGAGCCGGGCTCGCCTGCGGTTGCTGCTTGCGGCGCAGTTCTCCATCGCCCTGTCGCCGGCGGCTCTGTTGCCGGCAGCAGGCAAATATCTGCTGATGTCGCCGAGTCTCGACCGGTCAGGGACGGTTGGGTTTCGCTGCGCGCAGGATGTGCGTTGAAGCCCTCCGTCATCATTCTTGCGTTCAACTCCGTAGACACGATAGGGGCGACGCTGGCCCAGGCGCGCGAGATCTCGGACGATATATATGTGGTCGACTCGTTTAGCACGGATGATACGGTGGCTCTCTGTCGGGAGCAGGGTGCGCAGGTGGTTCAGCATGCTTTCGAGAATTACGGGGTGCAGAGGAATTGGGCCATCGATAACGTCGTGCTTCGCTATCCGTGGCAACTCCACTTGGATGCCGACGAGCGGCTCACGCCTGAACTGATTGCTTCTGTGCGCGCTCTGCCGGAGGACCCCCCAGAACCCGGTTTTCTGGTCGCGCGGCTGGTGGAGTTCCTGGGCCGGCAGTTGCGGCATGGGGGCATGTCGCCTACGTGGCACCTACGGCTATTCCGCAATGGCGCAGGGCGGTGCGAGGAGCGCAAGTACGATCAACACTTCTACCTGTTGGAGGGCTCGGCGGCCCGGCTTCAGGGCTACATGATCGACGAGATCCGGATGTCGCTTTCGGAGTGGACGGCCCGGCATAACCGCTGGTCCGATGCCGAGGTGCTGGAGCAGACCGCGCCCCCGGGGGGAATGCGCGTCCAGCCCCGTCTCATGGGAAACCCCTTGGAGCGCAAGAGGTTTCTCCGCGGGCTGTATAATGGGGCGCCACTCTTCATTCGTCCTTTCGTGCTCTTTTTCTATCGTTATTTTGTTCGCCTCGGCTTTCTGGATGGCAGAGAAGGCTTCATTTTTTGGACTTTGCAGACATTCTGGTTCCGTTTTCTGATCGACGCCAAGATCTTCGAGCGCGGGAAGAACAAAAGAAGTTTAAGATAGACGTGGAGGATTGAATGCTCGAAGTTGTCGTCATCATCGCCGGAGCCGTGGTCGCGTTTGTCTCGATGCTTTTGTGGGCCAACGACGGCCATATCAAGAACGCGAACTAGCTAGCAGGGCCATTCCAGTCATTCCAGCCCTTGCGGGATGAGCGCTCCACAGCACCCTCCCAGAATTGTCATGGCGAGCGAAGTGGTGGAACCTGCAGCTTCCCCAGCAACAGATCCCCAAAGCGATAAGTCCTACTTAACGGCCATAGCCCTTTTCGTACCCGCGAACATACGCGTCGCGATAAACGCTCTTAAACTCATCGCGATTGATGTCCGGGTGCCCGTACTCGGGGGCGTGTTTGTAATCGTGATCGTGGGTGGGGCGAAAGCTGTGGCCCGAGGCGCGATCATGGCTGCCGTCGTTCAAGCCATCCTGATAGCCGACGCGCGCGGCATACTCAGCAGGGCCGTTCTGGTCGCGATAGGCGTTCCCGTAGCCTTGCCCATACTGGGCAGAGGCAACGCCGGCTCCGCCTCCCAACAGCAGAACCGAAAACGCCAAACACAAATTCCGGTGGATTGTCATGCTACACCCCCTGCAGAAGAAACGCGCCTTCAAACAGGAGGTTGCTCAAGTCTTTTGGTTGAAATCGGGGTTACGAGACGAACGGTAGCTGGATGATGAATTCGGTTTTCCCGGGGACCGATTCCAATTTAATTTCTCCCCCAAACTTGTCCACGACGATATGGCGGACAATGTCCAAACCCAGTCCAGTTCCGTGTCCGGTGGGCTTGGTGGTAAAGAATGGCTCAAAAATGAGCTTCTTGTTTTCCTCGGGTATCCCCGGTCCTTGATCGGCAATCGAGACGCAAACGTTTTCTCCCTGGACCCAGGTACGCACGGTCACTGTGCCCTTGGCTGGAGAAGCGTCGATAGCGTTGTCGAGCAGATTGGTCCACACCTGGCTCAGGCCGACTCCGCAGGTCGACAGCACGGGAAGCGATGGAGCAAGAACCTTCTGGATGTTCAATTCCTTTTGCCGGAATTTGTGCCCCAGGATGACGAGGGTGCTTTGAATGCTGTCGTGGACGTCGAGCTGATGACGCTGCGGCTTGTCTTCGTAGGCGAACTTCTTAACCGCGGAGACGAGGTCGGTGACCCGGGAAACGCTTTCTTCGATGGTCCCGACCAGCTGCACGCTGGAAATCAGGGCCTCCATCCAGTTGAGCGGGTCAGATAGGGTGTTACCAGGAAATTCGTGTTGGGCGCACTCGAGGGTTTGAGCGTTGAAGCCTATCTGGGACAGGGTTGCGGCCACTTTCCAGGAATTGTCGATGCCATGATCTTCGAGCCACGTGGCCAATTCGTCCTCGGCATCGGCCTGATCGATCGAACTCATGGCGGTTGGCTTGGAGGGCTTCAAGGCCAGTTCCTGCAGGATACGCAGGCACTCAGTCTGACCTGGTGTCATGGCTTCGTCGGCGCTGCACATTCGCAGGCTTAGTTGTTGCAGGCGGCTGAGATTTTCGCGCATTTGCGAAGCAGCGCGGCGGGCGGCGGTTCCCGGGTTATTCAGCTCGTGCATCAGGCCGGCGGCCATGGTTCCGAGCGAAATCAGCTTTTCCCGGTGTACTTCCTGCGCCTGAAACATTTGCAGCCGGCGGGCCATGTTGCCGAGAACCTCGGCACGCACCTTAGGGCAGGAAAACATGAGATTCCAAAAAAGCTCTTCCCGGAGGTAAATGACGCTTGACGGCTTGAGGACCGTGATCACCGCATCGTAGGAGGTCTTACCGATGAGCAGGGGCACTTCGCCAAAGGTATCGCCGCCGGTGACTGTGCTGACCAAGAGCAGATCGCCGTCTTCCTTGCGTTTTTGCACGCGCACTTCGCCGGAGAGCATGATCCAGAATCCGCGGTGGGTTTTGTTGATGTCGGAAAGGTCGGCGCCGCTCTCGGCGTGGATGAGTTCCACCCGGCCCAGGCATCGGATGTCGTCTTGCGAGACGCCGGAAAAAAGCGGGACTTTTTCCAGCTCAGCGGCCAGGTCGGCCGCTTCGACCTCTTCTATTTTCGTAGTTTGTTGAACATCCGTCATGGGTTTAGTAGCGTGCCAGGTACTGGTGGATGAACTGCACCGAAATTGACCCCTCCCCTACCGCGGATGCAACCCGTTTGATCGAACCGTGACGAACATCTCCGGCAACGAAAATGCCCGGAATGCTGGTCTCGAGCAGGTACGGATCCCGGGACTCGGGCCAGCTTTTCACCAATTTCCCATCTAACTTCAGGTCAGAACCCGAGAGGACAAAGCCGTTTGCGTCACGCATGATCGAATCCGGGAGCCAATCCGTATTGGGCGCGGCGCCGATAAAGATGAACAATCCGGTCGCCGGCACCGTTTCCTCGCCCCCTGGCCCACACAGCTTCAAACATGACAAGTGACCATCGCCGATGGCTTCAATCACCTGGCAGCAGGTTTTGACCTCTATATTCGATGTAGCAGCGATCTGATCGATTAAATATTTCGACATACTGCTTAAGAGCGAGTCGGCCCTTACCAGCATGGTTACCTTCTGGGCGTGCTTGGAGAAGTACATGGCGGCCTGGCCGGCCGAGTTGGCGCCCCCAATGATATAGACATGTTCGTCTTTACATGAGCTGGCTTCGGTCATGGCCGCCCCATAATAGACCCCGGCGCCGGTCAGGCGCTCCACCCCGGGGAGGCTCAGGCGGCGATAGTTGACGCCCACGGCAATCAGGCAGGCGTGACAGGAGACCTCGCGCCCGTCGGACAAGCGCACGATGTGGTAGTTGTTTTCGGTGCGAATGCCGGTGACTCGTTGGGTAAGCATTTCCGCTCCGAAACGTCTTGCCTGGATCAGGGCACGTTCTGCGAGTGACTGGCCGCTCAGACCCTCCGGGAAACCGAGATAATTCTCGATCTTGGAACTGGAACCGGCCTGTCCTCCAGCGGCCTCGTCTTCGATCACCAGGGTGCGCAGGCCTTCCGAGGCTCCATAGACCGCTGCCGCAAGACCGGCGGGGCCGGCGCCGATGACGATGAGGTCATAGGACTCCTTTGCCGCCTGGGTACGCAATCCGATCTTGCCCGCCAGTTCCATTTGGCCCGGCTGAACAAGGAAAGAGCCATCCCCAAAAAGCACTACCGGTAGCTTGTGGTCATCCAGTTTGAAACGGCCAAGAAGGTCAACGGCTTCAGAGCTTTGCTCCGGATCCATCCAGACGTAGGGAACCCGATTGCGGGAAAGGAAGTCTCTGACCAGGTGGTCGCGCAGGCTATAACGCGGGCCGACGACGCGCAAACCCTCGTTGGCGGGCTTGTAGCCCTCTTTCCAGGTTTCGAGCAGATCGTTCAGGACCGGATAAAGGCGCTCCTCCGGCGGATCCCATGGCTTGGTCAGATAGTAGTTGATTTTGGCCGTGTTGATGGCCTGTATGGCAGCCTCGGTGTCGGCATAGGCGGTCAGCAGGGCGCGCTTGGCATTCGGGTAAATTTCCATGGCTTTACCCAGAAACTCGACCCCGGTCATTCCCGGCATGCGCTGGTCAGAGACGAACAGGGCGACGACGTCTCCCCGTTTCTTAAGTTGGTCACAGGTATCGAGCGCCGCTTGGCCTGAAGCGGCCCGCTGGATGCGATAGGTGGCCCCATATTGACGGCGCAGATCCTGCACCACCATCTCGAGCACACTCACATCGTCGTCTACCGCGAGGATTACTGGTTTGCCCATGCTTCTTTAGTGTATTCCGGAGACACCGGTGCGTCGCGCCCGCACTACTTTCGCTGCAGCCAAATCCAGTAACCACAGCAACTTGAGGCGGTGCCACTGCCACTTTCGTGGAGTTTCATTTCCTGCCCAAGCCGCTAGGCTTGTGATCACCGACACCGCATACGCTTCAGCCTTTGGCGGGTTAGAAACGTACCCGAGGTGTCGCAAGACAGAACAGTTTAGAACGACTGACGGCCGGTGGTCGATAGCGTGTGTAGCGGCCAGTAAAGATTGCGAACGAAAGCGACACGAGGCACAAGGCAGCACGATGAATAAAATTATTCTGGCTGACAACCAAGCAATCTTTCGGGCCGGCATTGCCAAGGTGCTGGCGAGCGAAGAGGATTTCCGCGTAGCCGCCCAATGTGCGGACCTGGAACGCCTGCTGCTCTCGGTGGATGCTTATCGCTCGTCAATTGTCCTGTTTGCGTCAGCGTTGAAGCCCGATTATCAGGATCTGATGTCCCATGTGAAAGCTGCCGGGAGCCGTGCCGTGGTCATCGCGGAGAATGGCGAGCCGGCACAGATTTTCACGGCCCACGACATACGCGGAGTGGTTTACCGCAACACCACGGGGCAGGCGTTGGTTGAGTGCGTGCATAGAGTGATCAAAGGCTTTTCGTCGGTCCAGCGGCCGGCGGAAGCGATTGGCTCCGAGGAAGAGGATTCGGTAGGAGCAAGGGTTCGCGACAGGCTCACTCCGAAGGAAATGAAGATCGTTGCCCTTATCGTCCAGGGCTGCAAGAACAAAGAGATCGCCCTTCGCCTGGGCACCACGGAGCAGGTGATCAAGAACTATCTGCGCAGTGTCTATGACAAGACAGGTGTTTCCGATCGCCTCGAACTGGCGCTCTTTACCATCCACCATCGCATTCTGGCCGCAGCCGCGGCGGAAGCCGGCAACTCGGTTCAGATGCGCACGGCTTAATCTCCACCGTCACAAAAACACATTAGCTCCC
>JBARKD010000024.1:0-7800 GCA_049800615.1 Acidobacteriaceae bacterium
CATCCAACCGACGGTGTTGTTATACATGTTGTTGTTGTACATGGTGCCGTTGGCGATGTTGCCATAGACGTCGTACACCGTGGCGCCCACGTTCTGCGCGGCAATTTTGACTCCATTGGGCAGCAGGCCGCTGGAGATCGCGGTGTTATTGTAGGCAGCGTTGTCGTGTCCGGCTCCGATCTCGATGCCCATGTTAACGGTACCGACGATTTGGTTGTTGTAAACGTTGTTAAATGCCGCGGCGGTTTCAACAGTATCGGCGGCGCTGCCGTCCGTCGTGAAGCCGCCGCCATTGTAGCCACCGGTTGCGGGAACGTACGGATATGCGCCCTGAACAAAGTTGTCGTGGATTTCGGCAGGGCTGCTCGGTGTACCCCCGGAATCGAACATGCTGAGGTTTTCAAACACCAGGCTTTGGTATGGATAGTTGATGATTTCGTTCCAGGCTATGCGAATGCCGGGAACCAGGGAGACGTTGCTCAACTGGATGGCATGCGACCAGGTCCAGTATTGATCCCCAGGCAGGAAGCCGTTGCTTCCGTTGCTTAACGAGCCAAGCATATTTCTTCCGCGATTGTTGAGAATGGTGATGGTCTGCGTGCCGTCGCGGTTTCCCGTATAGCCGCGCACCCAGACGCCAAACGTAACATTTTCGAAGTAACAATTCTCCACGTCCAGCAGCATGGGATTCTGGGCGTCGACAAACATGCCATACGCCTGCCCGGCGACGTTAGGATTGGTTCCGATCCCAATCACGTTCTTGACGGTAAGGTTGTTGCCCCAATAGGGGTCGTCGATCAGATCGGCGGGAGCCATCAGGTGAGAATTCTGGATCACAACCGGTTCCGTGGTGGCAACAATGACCGCCGACGTATTCGGACTCGTGCTCCTCCAGTTACCGGAGTAGGTACCGCCGCTGGTGATGACCAGAGGACCGCTCCATTGAATATTGCCGATTGAGCTGACTACCACCGTTTTTGCCGTCTGACCCTGGTACCCGGCGATGATGCCGGCTCTTCCGGTGGCAACGCCGGATGCCAGCCCGCTTGCGGAAACGGTGACGGCCCGGGGTTCGGTGGAGGACCAGGCAACGAGGCTGTTGATCACAGCCGAAGAGCCATCGGAATACGCGGCAACCAGATGTAGCTGCAGGTTGCCGCCAATCTCCACGGATGGCTGCGCCGGGGTAACAGCAATGGAGGTTAAAGATTGGGCATGGGCCGGCGTTGGGGAAAGCAACACGGCAGCAAGCAGTATGAGGGTGAAATAGACGATGGCTCGCAACGGAAACAGGGGCGAGTCCCCCGCGTGGATTTTCATAGAGAACGCTCCAGACTGGAAGGCTGTGACGCATGCGCAGCCTGTTCGGGGGAGGAGCGCTGCTAGTCTTCGAGGGCTATATCGACGGAGCTTTGGTGAAAAAGTCTTCAGGTGTGGGAAAACGCAGCACCATTCGAAAGGCAGTGCCAGAAAGGTACGACCAGTCCCGCTTTGCGTCCACCCCGCGCGAGCACCGTGTTCCTTGCGCGCGCATTGCTCACAGCTTCTGGGGAAAACGCGCGTCACAGGTTGGGCTGTTTGTTTTGTGGTTGCGTGACGACGGAGAGCAACGTATCGTGGCCCAGAGGCGACGGTCTATTTCGCTTGCAAGGTCCAGGATTTCAGGCAGGCCTTCAGAACCGGCTTGGCATCCGCCTAAATGAAACAGTTATGGTGTTTTGTTCAGGAAGCTACGCAAGTTGCAGTGCGGTAGGTGAGTATTGGAGGGTACTAACCAGGCCTGGTTATAAAACGCAACCGTCAAAGAAATAAAAAATCGATGTGTCACCGGGAAAGTTTCGCGAAACACCAGGGGAAGCTGAAGCCGGGAACACGATCCAGCCTCCCGGCCGGATAGTCCTTCATTTGTGTGCGGCGACGGGAGGCGCCTTCCACTGCAAATCATCCGGATTCCAGGTGGTCACCTGCGCTGCCATCAGGCCATCATGCGTTTCGTACGCGTCGGCCCCACGATAAGGTCCCTTCAGCAAGGGAGAGGTTGCGACCCATTGCACATTGATGGTGTCTCCCACCTGAAACGTGTGCTCGGGCACCACCTTTAAACCGCAGGTCCCACCCTGAGAAGGCGGCTTCACCACTTGCGCAAACATCTGCCCCAGCGCCGTCTTGCCCCGCACTACCTGGCCATGGGGGCCGAAGAACTCCACGTTGTCGGGAAACTGCGCCATCAGGCGCTGCCAATCACAGCCGGAAAATGCGGCCATGTGCTCTTTCACCACCGCCTCGGGGGTGGGCTGACGTTTGAGGGGCGGCATGGTCTGGGCCGGCAATGTCGCGCACAGCAGTGCCGCGGCAGCAGGCAAAATCAAAACGGGCAATATCCTCATATCATTCACCATAAAACGGGCCTCATGATATTCACAAGTGCTGCGAATGAGACACGCCAGCAAGCCGAATACCCCAGAGCGGAGCTTCATTCCCGGTCGTGGTTCACGTGCGGAGCCACAGTTTATGCAAGACTGCTACAGATTCAGAGCGAACGCGTAAAGCGAAGTCCCGGAGGCCACCAGGATGTACTGGCGTCCGTCGAGCATATAGGTTTCCACCGCGTTCGATATCTGCCCCAGATGCGTATGCCATAGCGGCTTGCCGTCCGCTGGATCGTACGCCACCAGGTTGCCGTTGGCATCGCCGCCGAAAAGCAACTTGCCCGCAGTCGTGGTCAAGCCCGTGTTGCCCTCGCCGTCTATGGCAGAAACCTGTAATCGGCGCCACGCGATCTTGCCGGTTCTGTAGTCAATGGCGGTTATATATTTGCCCTTGCTGCCCACGCGCTGCTCCAGAATTCCGTTCAGACCCTGCAGGGCGCGGACGTTCGGCTCGGTGCGATAGAACACGGAATAGACTTCGTCGGTGGAAGCGTAGAAGAGCCCAGTCTGCGGATCGTAGGCCGGCGGCTCCCAATTCACAACGCCGTCGGAGTCAGGCGATACCAGGGACCCGCCTGGAGACGCGTCTTTTGCCGGGTTCCCGACCGGCTTCCCTGACTTGTCAATGCCGGTTGCCCAGTTCAGCGTGTCGGCATAGGGCATAGTGAGCAAATGCTCGCCCGTCACACGATCGAGGACGAAGAAGTAGCCATTGCGGCTGGCATCGAGCAGCAGCTTACGCGGCTTTCCCTTGAACTCCCCATCCACGATGACCGGCGTTTGCGCCGCGTCCCAGTCGTGCGTGTCGTGCGGCGAAGGTTGGAAATACCAGGCCAGCTTGCCCGTATCCACGTTCAACGCCACAATGCACGAGGTGTAGAGATTGTCGCCTTTGCGGGTCGCGCCGGAGAAAGCAGGCGTTGGATTTGCCGTCCCGAAATAGTAAAGGTGCAGCTTGGGATCATAGCTTCCGGGAAGCCATGGGCCACCGCCGCCG
This sequence comes from Acidobacteriaceae bacterium, assembly GCA_049800615.1. Lineage (GTDB taxonomy): Bacteria > Acidobacteriota > Terriglobia > Terriglobales > Acidobacteriaceae > PALSA-350. The sequence continues at coordinate 3,427 of JBARKD010000024.1, forward strand.
TGACGCATCGAGTCGAGATTAGGCCAGGTCTCGGAGCCAGGCTGGCCCATCTTCTCCGGTTCGCTATACCACTTCCACTGCAGGTCGCCGGTCTCCGGATCGAAGGACTGCAAAAAACCGGGAGCATCCAGATCGTCGCCGGTGCCGACAATCAGATGGTTCCCGATGACCATCGGCGCCATGGTCGAGAAATATTGCTCATCGAAGTCCGAGATGACCTTATGCCAACGTTCTTTTCCGGTCTTGGCATCGAGTGAAACCAGGTAATCATCAGGGGTCTCGAAGTAAAGCCAGTCGCGATACATGCCCATACCGCGGTTGCCGATGTGGGTGCCGCCCTTGGTCTTCCAGAAGTAATGCCACAACACCATGCCATCGCGCGCATCCACGGCCCAGGCATTGTCGGGCACCGAGACATAGAGAATGCCATTCACCTGCAGGACCGCACCTGAGATGTGTGGCGCCCCGCGTACCGGAACGGGCTCGGCAATTTCTCCCCCCACAATGGTGGGAGGATTGCCGGGACCAAACCGCGCGAACGGCCCGCTGATGGCGGGCCCGGCAGTCAGGTGGTTCACCCAGGCAAGGCCCAGATTCTTTATGTTGCTCTGATTGATCTGGGTCAGTGGGCTGAAACGTTGGCCGGAATAATCTCCGGAATAAGTTGTCCAGTCATTGATCGGCGGCTTGCCGATTTGCTCGGGGTCGAGTCCTTGACCGGATCCTGGGCCATCTGTGGCGGCCATCGCCGCCGATAAAAGCGTTGCCGCGCCAAGCAGCAAAAATCCTGTCTTCTTCATTTCAGCGTCACCAGGTAGGCCGTCACGTTGTGAATGTCGTCGTCTTTCCAGGTTCCTAACATATCGAGGTGAGGCTGTAGCGGATCTTTGATCTCGACTTTCGGATCGTCGCCGTGGCGGACGAAACTGTGATAGTTGCCATCGGCATCGACCAGGGAAACCAGGAAATCATCCACCTGGTACAGCGTGCCTTCGAACTTTTGCCCGTCATGCAGGGTCACGGTAACGGTCTTTCTGCTCACGCCCGAGGACTCTCCTCTTCTTTCGCCGGAAAGCATCGCCCCTTGCAGCGCTTTTGGATCCGGATATCTTGCGCCGATGCCGGCCAGATCCCCGGTGGGGGAGTGACAGGCGATACATTTGCCGGGTCCGTTGAAGTAGGTCTCCCCAGCCTTCGCGTCGCCCACCAACGCGTCGACCGTGCCCGTAGTGGCAGCGCGGCCGCCAACCGGAATGCTGTGCAGGAAGGCCGCTATGGTGGCAATTTCTGCCGTGCTGAGATCGAATTTCGGCATGCCCTTATCGGGGCGTCCGTTTTGAACAACGGTAGCGATCAATTCTCCGTCGCGATCGTCCATCACAAGCTGGCTGCGGACCAGGTTGGGTCCGCCTTCGCCGCCGCGCGCATCGGACCCATGGCAAAAGCTGCAGTTTGCGCTGAAAATCTGACGGCCGCGTTGAACAGCGGCGGGATCCGCCGGCTCCCGCGTAGGATAAGCGGGCCTCGGGATCGGCGCAGCGGGGGCCGCGGCAGGGGCCGCGGGAGTCTGCGAGCTTTCCTGAGGGGGACCCTGCTGGACGGGAGGAGGCGTGGACTGCTGGGCTGCGAGGACGGCGGCGGCAAACGCCAGCAGCGTGAAAAGGACGGTATTCACCCGATGCAAAAATGACCTCCGGCAGTCAGTTGCGGTCAACCTCTGAAAGCTTTGCTTTCATTCTATCGTCCCTCAGCCGCGTTGCATCTGCGGTCGGTCCCCAGAGACCGGGCGCTTCGATCGAAGCAACTGCTCCCCTGTGCTATCCCGAGAGGCCGCAGCCTGGATGCCTGAATGTCTGGATGTCTGGATCCCTGGATGAACGCAAACGGGGCTCCCTCAAGCCTCCACCACATTTTCCCTTACCGCGAAGGACTTTCGTTCGATCGCAGGCAGGCGCAGGGCCAGGGTGATGGCGCGCAGGGCCATAAAGGCCAGCATGGCGCACCACAGGCCGTGATTGCCGAAGCGAGCGCCGAGCAGCACGGCGAGGATGAGAAAGCCGGCGAGGGAGATCAGCATGCTGTCGCGCAGTTCCTGTGCGCGGGTTGCGCCAATGAATACGCCATCGAGCAGAAAACTCCAGACGGCAATCAATGGCAGGACGATCAGCCAAGGGAGAAACTGAGCCGCCAAGGCTCGTATGGATGGTTGGTTGGTAAACACGGCAATGATGCTGTGGCCGACCGCCAGGTAGATCAGGGAGAGCAGGGTGGCAACGGCAAAGGCAGAGACGGAACTGGCTTTGAGCACTGCGCGGTAATCTTCGATACGGCGGCCCCCGATGGCCTCGCCAACCAGTGCTTCGGTAGCGTTGGCAAATCCATCGAGGCCGTAACCGGCAATCCAGAGGAAGTTGATGAGCACAGCGTTGGCTGCCAGTACCGCATTTCCCGAACGAGCGCCGGTGCGGGTAAACCACGCATACGCCGCGACCAGGCTGAGGGTGCGAAGAAAAATGTCACGGTTGAGGGCAAAGAGCCGGCGCAAGCTGGCTGGATCGACCAGTTCGCTCCAACGAATATGATGCAGTCGAGCGCCGCCGGCCAGCACGATGACCATGCCGAGGGCGCTCCCTGTCCACTCCGCCGTCATGGTCGCCGTGGCGATGCCGGCAACTCCCCAGTGCCTCCACAGGACGAGGGTCAACGCGAGGGCTACATTGACCAGGTTGATGATTACCTGCAGCAGCAGCGCCGCCCGGACACGCTGGCGGCCAAGGAGGTAGCCCAGGATGGCGTAGTTAGCCAGGGCCGCGGGAGCCGACCAGATACGGATGGTGCAATAGATGAATGCGTAGCCGTAGACTTCCTTGCTGGCGCCGATCAGCGATAGAGCAACGGCGATGAGCGGTTTTTGGAAGAGCAGAATCAGGCCGCCCAGAAGCAATGCTGTGAGCAACGCGCGACCGAAGTGGTGCATGAGCTCATCCTGATCCCCGGCGCCATGCGACTGGGCAACCAGGCCGGTCGTCGCCATGCGCAGAAAGGCGAAGGTCCAGTAGATAGAGTTGAAAAAGATTCCTCCGACGGCTATGCCGCCGAGCACGGCCGGGCCAGGCAGATGGCCGGAGAGGATGGTATCCACTGTGGAGAGCAGCGGTTCGGTCAGGTTGGAGAGAATCAACGGAATGGCGAGGTCAAAGACTCGCCGGTACCAATACGGCATGCCCACCATGTTGTGGATCCAGTGTAGTGTGTCGTTGAGATCGGCGAACAGCCTGTGACGGTTTTGGAAGGAGAGCCTCGCCCCGCTGCATTAATCTAACCCCAGGCAAGAAAATCCGCTGGAGGAATGGATTTGAGCAGCAATCGTTGCAGCAAGAGGTTTTGCGGTTTGTGCCTGGCCGCTCTCACCATGCATTTTGTAGCCGGCATTCGGCCTATCTCGGCGCAGACTCCGGCCACGCCGCCTGCCTCCACGCCAACGGCGCCTGCGCCCAACACGCCTGCGAAGGTCTGGGTCCGAGCCGCGGGCGGCAACCACTTCGCGGGGCCGAAGGATGTGGTCTATATGCCGACGCGTCCGCTCGTGGATACGCGCCTCGATATGTACTTCGGCGACTGGCGCAACTCCGAGCCACGCGTCATGTTCGGCTCGCTCGTGGTACGCGACATTCTCACTCCGGGTGACAATCTCAGCCCGCCCTTTCCAGGTGCTGTCCTCGAGCATGCCAAATTTCTTTCCTATGCGAATCTCGATCCGGGAGCACGGACCACGCCCTCGACGCTGAAAGGCCTGCAGATCATCTTCTACGTGATGGAAGGCGAGGGCGAGGTGTCAGGCGGAGGCAAAACCGAGTCCATCCATAAAGGAAGCGCCATCCTGATGCCCGAGGGCATCGAATTCACTCTTCGCAACACGGGAACAACCCGAATCATGGCTTACATGATTGGTGATCCGACCTACACCGGATTCAAACCTCTTTCGTCGTTCGTGGTCAAAGACGAGGACAAGCTTCCCCATAACGATCCGCCCTCCACCTCTCCGTTTACCAACCCGGGAGCGGGAGGCCACTGGGCTCATATCACCCACAGCTTCTTCAACAACAGGAACGGCCTGGCCACGATTCAGGGAATTATCACGGTTGAGATTCTTCCCATGCAGATTGGTGAACCGCATCCGCATCTTCCCGGCAAAGAAGAAGTATGGTGCGAGATCGAGGGCAAGAGCGTTGCCTTTGTCGGGACGCAGCTGCGGATGCAGCATCCCGGAGAAGCGTATATCCTGCGCCCCGACGGGCTCACGACCCACGCGAACCTGAACTTCGAAGAACCCGGAGACAAGCCGATCAAATTTCTGTGGTTCAACACCAACAC
>JBARKD010000025.1:0-5259 GCA_049800615.1 Acidobacteriaceae bacterium
GAGGCGGGGTTCCAGGACGCTGCCCTTGCCCACCGAACCCAGGACCACCCGGGTTTGGCCGGAATTGGCCCTGTGTGCCCATGCTGGTGGGTGCCCCTGCGCGAGCTGGCCCCTGGCTAGAGGTAGCCTGAGGGCTAAGCGGCTGAGACGATGCGCTGGAGCCAACATTCGCAGGCGGAGTCGGCACGGGCGGACGCGGCGCGGCCGATGGGGCCGGAGGTACACTCGCCGCTAAGCTTTGCGCGGGACCAGCGGCTGGCGGCGCAGACGCTACCGGTCCAGAGGGCGCGGGAGGCCGGACAGCCGGCGGAGCAGGCGGACGCGGCGCAGCAACGGCCGCGGCTTCGTCCTTCTGCTGCTGTATCGCCTTAAGCACGTCGCCGGGCTTCGAAACCCGCGACCAATCAATTTTCTGCCTGGGCTCCGCGCTCTCGGGCTTTGGCGCCCCAGAACCGTTTCTGCCGCCACGCTGAAAATGCTGGCGTACCCGCTCTGCTTCATCTTCTTCAAGCGAGCTCGAGTGGGTCTTTTTCTCAGTCACGCCGACCTGCGTCAGGGAATCCAGAATCGCCCTGCTCTTTACTTCCAGTTCGCGTGCCAAATCGTTGATTCGAACTTTGCTCATCCGCCCCTTTGTTTCTTACCGCAGCCTTCAGATTTTCATCAGCATCCTCACGGCCGTGGTATTGACAGATACTTCTATTATCCTCTGAAACGATGAATGTGCGCCATCCAACCACGCGAAAGGGATCAATTAAAGCGATTTTGCGATTCCCTTCTCTGCTAAACACCGCATGGCGTGATTTTTCTCCGAAAGCTCGCCCGCTCGAGCCAAAACCGGCCTTGAACGGAGCGCCCCGCTTATCCCGTTACCTAAGAGCTTCCCTCGTCCACCTTCGCGTCTTGCCGGCTCTCCTGGCTGACCTCTTCCACGCTTCCCTCACCCACAGCCTCCGACCTCGCTATGTCATAGTTAGGCACATGGCTGGCCAGGGTTGTGCTGGTATCCTCGCGGCCGGGTTCTTCAGAAATCGCGCCGGCCTGGTCAAGATCGGGACCTGACTCCGTCAGCTCTTCCATCCTTACCCGGGCTATTTCGTCGCTGATCCGTCCTGAGCCATCCCTCGTGTCCGGAGCTTCCCGCTCCCCTTCCTGGTCGAGGGTAAGCGCGTCGATCTCCTCTTCCACTTGGGCATTTTCAATCGCCCTGGCTTTTGCAACCTCCTCATCGTCGTCCGATTTGGCCTTGGCTGCTGCAGGACGTTCTTCGCCTGGTTCGTATTCACCGAAATAATGGCGTACTGCGAGACTGATCTTTTCCAATGTCTTCTCCCCGATGCCGGGAATCTCTTCCAGTTGCTCGGGCGTCATATCGGCGAGCGCCTCAACCGTCGTGATTCCGGCAACTACCAGCTTCTGAATGATCTGCTCACCCAATTCGGTAACCTGTTCGATCGGGGTCGATGGGCCGCCGCTCATCGCCTGCATCTGCTGTTCGACTTCCTGCCGCTTCTCTTCCTCGCTCTTGATATCGATCTTCCAGCCCAGCAATTTGGCCGCGAGCCGCACATTTTGTCCCTTTTTGCCGATGGCCAGAGAAAGCTGGGAATCGTCGACAATCACCTCAATCTGCTTTTCGCCCAGATCCGTGATGCTTACCCGGCTCACCTTGGCCGGCTGCAGAGCCTTTTCCGCAAAGGTCGTGATCTCATCGCTGAACTCGATAATGTCGATCTTCTCGCCCCGCAGCTCACGAATGATGGATTGCACGCGCATGCCCTTCATGCCCACGCAAGCCCCGACAGGATCCACGTCTTTGTCGCGCGACAACACCGCGATCTTGGTGCGCTCCCCGGCTTCGCGGGCAATCGCCCGGATAACCACGGTATTGTCGTAGATCTCGGGAACCTCGCTCTGAAAAAGGCTTTGCACCAGCTCCGGTACCGCGCGGGAAACGATCACCTGCGGCCCCTTGGCCGCACGGTCTACCCTTTGCAGCACAACCCGCACCCGCTCGCCGACCGCAAACTGTTCCAGCCGCGACTGCTCGCGCTTGGGCATCCTGGCTTCAGCCTTGCCCAGGTCAAAAATCACATCCTGCAATTCCGTCCGTTTGACCGTGGCATTCACTACTTCGCCCAGGCGATGGGCGTATTCCTTGTAGACCGTGTCGCGCTCAGCTTCCCTTACTTTTTGAAAGATGACCTGCTTGGCCATCTGGGCAGCAATCCGGCCCAACACGTCCGTGGGCTTGTAATAGCGAATCTCGCCGCCCGCCTCAACCTCCGGGGCCAGCGCACGGGCGTCTTCGAGCGTAATCTGATTGACCGGATCTTCCAGCTGCTCAGACGTCTCCACCACTGTCTTGTAAACGTAGGCGCGGATCTCACCCGATTCCCGATCCAGCTCGGCTCGCATGTTCTCCTGCGTCTTGTAGTACTTGCGCGTGGCCAGCGCGATCGCATCTTCGACCGCCGTTACGACAACCTGCGGATCGATTCCCTTGTCCCGGCTCAACGCCTCGATACTTTGATAAAGAACACTTGCCATGGTTTTCCTTCTACCTGTTGACTCAATTTTCGGAACAGATTCTGTCCCCTAAATTTCCGGGGCCAGATGCGCCTTCTCAATGTTCGCGAAAGGGATCTCAACCTTTTGCACTAGGGCGGGCCCCTTCTTGCTCCCTTTCTGTTTCGCTCGCGCCAGATCGAGAACGATGCCTTCCGCCTTGACTTCAGTAAGCTTGCCCCGCCAATGGCGGTTGCCGGCAATCGGGGTAAAGGTCTGAACCTTTACCGGGCTCGCCTGGAAACGCTCAAAATCCCCGCGCGCAGTCAGCTTGCGGTCCAGGCCGGGTGAGGAAACCTCCAGCGTGTACCCATCCACGGCTACCAGGTTCTCTACGTCGATGACAGTACCGAAGTCGCGGCTAAATTGTTCACAATCTTCATGTGTGACCCAGGCTAGCTGGTCGAGCGCGATGCCTCCGCCTCCGAGATGCTCCAGAAGATCCTGTTCACTGGCTTGCTCGGCGCGGCGGGCGCGCTGCTCCGCATTTTGCTCGATGAAAACCCGCAACACCCTTTGCTTGCTGCCACCGAGGTATTCGATATCCACCACGTCCAGCCCGTGCGATGCCGCGACGCGATCCGCGGTTTGGCGGATTTGCTCAATGTCCAATGCCATACTTGCCGGTTTAGATGCAGAAAGCTTTGCCGCAAAAGAAAAGTGGGCTTTCGCCCACTCATTTCTCCATGTCCCTTCGCTGCGCACGCAAAAACGAAGACACCGGAACAAATTCGTCTGCTACTCCAAGATACTCTGCTTTGGCACAGATTTCAACGCTTCGCCATCGCCCGGCTGTAGGCTATCCGCTATAGGTTATAGGATGAAAAGAAGCCTTTTCATATGATTCAGACACCCGTACCGGAAGCTCTTACCTTTGACGACGTCCTTCTCGTCCCCGCGTATAGCGACGTCGTGCCTGCGCAGGTCAGCACCCAGACCCACCTGACTCGTTCCATCTCGCTCAATACGCCTTTGCTCTCAGCAGCCATGGACACCGTAACCGAATCGCGCCTGGCCATCGCCATGGCCCAGCAAGGAGGTCTGGGAGTCATTCACCGAAATTTAACCATCGAGCAGCAGGCCAGTGAGGTGGACAAGGTAAAGCGATCGGAAAGCGGAATGATCGTCGATCCGGTGACCATCGAGCCGCAGCAACTCATCTCGGACGCACTCGACGTCATGCGGCGGTACAAGATTTCCGGGGTCCCGGTGACCCAGGGGAAAAAACTGGTCGGCATCCTCACCAACCGCGACTTGCGATTCGAAACCCGCACCGATATCCCGATCGGCGACGTGATGACAAGGGAAAATCTGATCACGGTTCCAGTGGGCACTACGCTCGAAGAGGCGGAGAAAATCCTGCATAAACACCGGGTCGAGAAGCTGTTGGTGGTGAACGGGCACTTTGAGCTCAAGGGCCTCATCACGGTAAAGGATATTCAGAAGAAGCTGAAGTACCCTAACGCGGCGAAGGATGATCAGGGCCGGCTGCGCGTGGGCGCTGGGATCGGCGCCACAGGCGATTTTCTCGAGCGCGCCGCGGAGCTAGTCCGGGCCCGCGTTGACGCGCTCGCCATCGACTCAGCCCACGGGCACACCTCGCGCGTGTTGGAGGCAATCCGCGCGGTCAAAAAGCATTTCCCCGATGTTGCTCTTATAGCCGGCAATGTGGCCACCTACGCGGGAGCCAAGGCGCTCATCGAAGCCGGAACGGACGCGGTAAAAGTGGGCATAGGGCCTGGATCCATTTGCACCACTCGGATGGTTACGGGCGCTGGAATGCCTCAGATTACCGCCATCAGCGAATGCTACCGGGCGGCCCGGACACACAATATTCCGGTCATTGCGGATGGAGGAATCAAATACTCCGGAGACGTCACCAAGGCTATTGCCGCCGGCGCCAGCGTGGTCATGATTGGTTCCTTGTTCGCCGGAGTGGACGAGAGCCCCGGAGAAACAATCCTCTATCAGGGCCGCAGCTTCAAAACCTATCGTGGCATGGGTTCCCTCTCGGCAATGTCTCAGGGATCAGGGGAACGGTATTTCCAGGGCAAGGCCGATTTCGAAGAGCGACCCTCAACAGAAGGAGTCGTAGCCCGGGAACGTAACGGGGAAAACCGCCTGGCCAAGTTTGTGCCTGAAGGCATCGAGGGACGTGTTCCCCATCGCGGACCGCTCGAGGCAATGGTCTACCAATTGGTGGGTGGGTTGCGGTCGGGCATGGGCTACGTCGGGTGCAGCACGATTCAGGAACTACAGGAGAACTCCTGCTTTATCAGGATTTCGAGCGCCGGCTTGCGCGAGAGCCACGTTCACGACGTGATCATCACTCGCGAGGCCCCGAACTATCACGTGGAGTAGGGACCTGCAGTGGGGACCTTTAGTAGGGATGCGGACAGGGCACGAGGGGTAAGGCGCCGGAGCGAGGTTGGAAGAAATCAGTGTTTCTCTTCTCTTGAGCGCATCCTAAGTCCGTACGAAATGCTCCAACACCAAAGCGCCCTTGCAGTCAGCCGCGCGCGGAGGAAAGGAGTATCGCCATGACCGGAACCGTCCCCAAGGTTATGAAGGCCGCGGTTATAAGCGCGGCGGGCCCCGCTGAATCCATCAAAATCGAAGAGGTCCCTGTGCCTGCGCCGGCGCCTGACCAGGTGCTCATTGCGCTCGAATATGCAGGAGTGGGCATTTGGG
>JBARKD010000026.1:0-9061 GCA_049800615.1 Acidobacteriaceae bacterium
ACGCATATCTTTCGCGCATCGTTGGTGACTACATGAAGAAGCTGGTCGGCGACCTGGACCGGGAATTTCACGGCCGCCTCGATGTCATGCAATCTTCCGGCGGCACCATACCCGCGCGCCTGGCCGCGGAAGAGCCGGTGCGAACCATGCTCTCCGGTCCCGCCGGCGGGGTGATGGGCGCCTACCGGATGGCGCGGCTGGCCGGATTCGATCGCATCATTGGTTTCGATATGGGAGGCACATCCACCGACGTCTGCCTGGTCGACGCGCAGCGCGGCGGTCCCCAGCTAACGTCGGAGGCGGTCATCTCGGATATCCCGATCGGGGTCCCGATGCTGGACATTCATACTGCCGGCGCGGGTGGCGGCTCATTGGCGCGCTTCGACGCCGGTGGCATGCTGCGTGTCGGACCAGAGTCTGCCGGAGCCTCTCCCGGACCTGTCTGCTTTGGCCGCGGCGAACAGGTAACCGTGACGGACGCCAATCTGATCCTGGGCCGTCTTGATTCCGAGAGTTTTCTCGGCGGAGCGGTCAGTCTCGACCGCAATCGCGCCCTCGCTTACATGGAGAAGGCGAGAGGATCCATTGCCGGCGTGGAAGAATTCGCAGCCGGCATCCTGAAGCTGGTTGAGACATCGATGGAAAAGGCCATCCGGGTAATCTCTGTCGAACGCGGCTACGATCCGCGTGATTTCACCCTGGTTGCTTTCGGCGGCGGAGGGCCACTCCATGCATGTTCCCTGGCCCACGCGTTGCGCATTCCCCGGGTGCTGGTCCCGGCTCTTCCCGGGGCGCTATCCGCGGTAGGCATCCTGCTTGCGGACGCGGTACGCGATTATTCGCGCACCGTGATGCTGGGTGCGCACGCAGATCTGGGAGATGTGTTCGCTGAACTGGAAGAGCGAGGCCGAGCCGAATTCGCCGGCGAACAGCTCTCGGGATTTTCGTTGCGATCCCTCGACCTCCGCTATCAAGGGCAAGGCTACGAGCTCAATGTCCCCTTCGGGCCACACGTTCTCGATGCTTTTCACGACCTGCACCGTCTTCGTTACGGCTTTGCCAAGGAAGAGCACGAGGTAGAAGTGGTGAACGTTCGCGTACGCATGGTCGCCAGCAGCCAACCGTTCGAACCCGTCAGGAGGTCGATCGTTCGTGGCAATGGACAAAGGGCACTCACAGGCCATCGGCCGGTTTTCTTCCATGGCGAACCGCACTACACGCCGGTATACAATCGCGTCGCATTGGTTCCGGGAGATTCTTTCCCAGGCCCGGCAATCATCACGGAATACAGTTCGGCGACGATTCTGCCGCCGGGTGATACGCTTCGCGTCGATGCACTGGACAACTTGATCATCGAGGTGCATTGATGGCGGTAGCGAACCAAATCTCGGATCCGATCGCTCTGGCGATTTTTCAAAGCTCGATGCATTCCATTGCCGAGGAGATGGGGGCGGCGCTCCGCCGCACTTCCATCTCGCCCAACATCATTGAGCGTCGCGATTATTCCTGCGCCGTTTTTGATGCGCAGCGAAGGGTGATTGCCATGGGCGACCATATGCCCGTCCACCTCGGCTCCATGCCCATGTCGGTCAAAGCGGCTGTGGAGGTGCTCACGCTGAACCGCGGCGATGTGGTTATCCTGAATGACCCATATGCGGGGGGGACCCATCTTCCCGATATCACTCTCGTGCTTCCCGTGTTCGTCGACGAATTGCTGGATCCTGTGTTTTACGTTGCCGCGCGCGCCCATCACGCAGATGTCGGAGGCACTTTTGCCGGCTCCATGGGCCCGGGGCGCGAGATATTCCAGGAAGGCCTTCGCATTCCCCCCATCCGCATCGTGCGCGGAGGGAAAATCGATCAGGAAGTCCTTTCTCTCATCCTGCACAACGTACGCACGCCGGTGGAGCGCGAAGGAGACCTGGTGGCGCAAATCGGGGCATGCAAAGTGGGCGAACGGAGATTGCTCGAGGTCCTGCAGAAATATGGCCTGGAGGTTATTTCGGCTCTCACCGGGGAACTGCTTGATTATTCGGATCGGCTCATGCGCTCGGAGTTGCGCAAGTTGCCGGCCGGCACCTTCACAGCGGAAGACTTTCTCGACGACGACGGAGTGAGCGACCGTCCCATCCGCATCGCGGTATCCATGCGGATTGAACCGGATCATGGGACGGTAGAGATCGATTTTGCCGGATCAGACCCGCAAGTAGGCGGCAGTGTCAATGCTGTCTACGCGATCACATACTCGGCCTGCTTCTACGTTTTGCGTTGCCTCCTGGCGGAGGATGCACCGGCGACCGCGGGCTTGATGAACGCTGTCACGGTGCTGGCTCCGGAGGGCACGATCGTGAACGCACGCATGCCTGCGGCGGTCGCGGGAGGCAATGTGGAGGCATCGCAGCGTATTGTCGACGTGCTGTTGCGCGCCCTGGGACAGGCTGTTCCGGAAAGGGTGCCGGCTGCAAGCTATGGCACGATGAGCAATTTAACCATCGGCGGTTTTGACCACCGCACCGGCCGCCCGTTTACCTACTACGAAACAACCGCTGGAGGTATGGGCGCCCGGCCTGGCCTGGACGGGATTTCCGGGGTCCACTGCCACATGACGAATTCGCTGAACACGCCGATTGAGGCGTTGGAGTATGCCTATCCTTTTCGCGTGCGCTACTACGGCTACCGCAGGTCATCCGGTGGACGAGGGTGCTTCCGTGGCGGCGATGGGCTCATCCGCGAGATCGAGCTGTTGGCCGACTCACAAGTCACGCTGCTTTCCGAGCGCAGGAAGTTTCAGCCCTACGGCCTCGCTGGTGGCATGCCGGGCTCGAGCGGAAGTGCTTCTTTGATCGACAGCAAAGGCACGGTACAACTCCTTCCTTCCAAGTGCAGCATTCAGGTGAATAAGGGAGATCGAATTCGCATCGAGACGCCAGGAGGCGGAGGTTGGGGCGAGCCGGAAAACTCCAACTCAGATGTATAGCTGATGCCTCGCCGGTGTAAGGTAGCGACGTCTTTGTAAGTTTCAGTAAGCAGGCAAGCCGGGTCCTAACATCATAGGCCACTGTTACGGTTTCAATAGGTGACTTCTCTCCGTTGTTACGCGGAGAGCGCTGTTTCCCATTTCTCGGGTAATGGAGGTTCTTCATGTATCTCATCCGGCCTCTTATCTGCGCAGTCGGACTTGCTTCAACCCTTACGCTGTTCGCGGACGGTCAGCCGCAGGCCAAACCGGCGGAGCCTCCTGCACCCGCGCCTTCATTGCTCGAAGACGCTTTTCACACCGGGCTTCTGCTGCGCGACACCAATGGCGATTCCATCGCCGATGCTGTCTGCGCACATATCGTTGTGCCCGACAATCCGAATGAGGGAGAGAACACGGCCGCGGCCAATCTTGCCGCGCGCCTGGGCTACGAAACCAGCGGCATCACGTTGCCTATTGTGACCACCGTCGCCGGCGCCTCGTTCCGCGCCCAGTGCACTCCGCAGGCTACCAGCCTCTGGATAGGACGGGGCGCCGTGCCCGTGGCAAACGCGAGTGAATTGGATGGGATGCTGGCCCAACTGCAACTTGGCGAGGGCGGAGTCTTTTCTCTGGGCAATGGCCTGGCGTTTGTCGGTGCGGACTCGCTTGGCCTGCTTGCCGCGGCCAACGCTTATGCCGCGCGTGCTCCTTATCAATGGTCACTGCCCGGCCCCAGGCTGCAGGAGCTTGCCCAGGCGATCAATGCAAAGCTCGCGGCGGCGAAGCTCAGCGCGCATGCCGATCTGGCCGGCCTCACGTACTTCAATGGAAAACCCGGCATTCAGCGAGCCATTGTCCGGGTCACGGGCAACGCAGACCCCGCGGCAATTCGCAGGGCGCTCCTGCCTTCTCCCGATGCGGCCGTGACCGTCTCGACAGCAGCCAATGTGTGGCAGATTGTGCTGCCGAATGGAGCCCCTCTGGTCATACCCACGGGAGGGTCGTCGCCCCGTGTGCTGCCTGCGATGCCGGAAACGCCGGCTGAGGAGGTAAGGCTGCTCGATCTAGGCCAACTCTATACCTTCAAGGGACTCCTGTCGGGATCGCCCAAGAAGATGGTTCCGTCCTCGGTTGCGGCGCGGCTGTATGTGGGTGCGGGAGAACCGGGTGTCGCCATGGCAAACCTCGCGGCCCGGCTCGCTTTTGAGAGCGTCGGCGTCACGCTGCCTCTGGCCTTTCCTGTCTCCGGTGTCACGGCGGCGCAGGCAGCTGGAATTCCTGTGGTGGGGGATGCTTCCTTGCTGGCAGATCATGAGCGCAATCTGCTGGGGGCCCCCGGAGGCGCCGATCTGGAAAAGATCCTGCCCGGACAATATAGTCATGCCCAATCTCCCGAACTAGGTGCACTGCAAACGGGAGAAGGCGAGCTGCGCGTGATCGACCGCGCTTTTGGCAAGAGCCCGGCGCTGTTGGTGCGCGGAGATGCGCCGGGGCAAGCTGCCGCCCTGGCCTACGGTGCGGAGCACTTGCCCTACCTTTGGGAGCCATCGAAGAAATACGAATCCACCAACGAAATGCGGCTGGATGTGCAGCAGTTTTTCTCGCTACGTTCGAGCGCGGGCCAGGCATCCGCGGCGCTCTATCATCTTGACACCTGGGCATCGGAGCTGGCCGCCTCTTCGCAAGGTAAGACCCTTGCATCCGTGCGCGCCGAGGTGGATGTGGATGAAGCAGACCCCAGGTTGAAGCAGTTCATTCACGATCAGCTCTCACAGAAACTGCACACGGCCAATATGGAAGTGGTCACCGGCACGCTGCATGCCGGCACCAAATGCTGCGACAGTGATCCGCCTCTGCATAACAACTCCAGCCTGATTCCTTTCGAGCCGCATAAGCCCACTTTCGCAGAAGACCTCACCATTCCCTGGGAAGGGAAGCGGCTGCTCGATGCGGTGGAGGTGGCGTGCTCGAAGATCGGGAAGCAATCACCCGTCGTGGTGCAGGCGCGGGTCAGCGAGAGCCCGGCAATGCGCAGCAAGCTGCAAGAGCAGATCGTGACCGAGCTCAAGAACGCAGGCGCCGATCCAAAGCAGCTCGATGTCCATGTGCTAAGCGCGTACAAGCAGGGCTACAGTTGGCTTGTCGATGAGATCGAGCCCCAACTGAAGGACAAGCACGTTGCCAAAATCCAAATCGAGTTTGCGCCTTACCAGGATGCGGAAAAGCTCTCCAGCATGGGTGCGACCTCTCGCTGGGGGGAAGAGCTTTTCCCGGTAGACGAGGTTCTCGCGCGCGATCTGAAGATTCCTCTGGCCGACATCGAGCTCGCGCAGAAGAGCGATGCAGGCGGCTCCAGCTACACGGTGCACGCCTGGAACGCGGGCGGAGCCGAGGTGTTGAAAAGGGATTTTTCCGTCAAAACCGTCACCCGGCCCTACAGTAACCAGTTCCCCCATTATGAAACCGTGAATGTCACCACTGGCTGGCTCACCGTAACCTCGGGCAGCAACACGCTGGCGGACCAGCGCATCGAGACTGACCCGGAATATTTTTGGGAACACTACCAGACCGAGACCCTTCCGCGAATCTTCAAGATGATCGTTCAGCAGAACGACGGCAAACCGAAAATCGAATTCCAACCGCTCTTCGACACCCTCAAGATCAGCTTCAAGATGAGCGAGCCGGACTACGAGATCGGGATCGACCAGGAACGCATCTCGTCACTCGAGGCCTTGCAGGAAGACACTTTCTTTTCCACGCAGAATTTTTTCTTCATGATGGGCGACATGATGTCCACGGGAAAGATGAGTTACCAGGGGCGCGTCTTGCCCGTTTCCTATCCTTCGGTCGAAGGCCAGGACGGCCATGTGCGCATCGAGTACTACGCGAAAGACGCGGGTTTCCCTCAGGTGAGCCTTTCCTGGAAGATCGAGGGCGATCCGCTTGCGCATGAGAAGACGCGCGAACTGCCCGCGCTCAAAGCCGGAGATGCTCGGCTGGTCGCTGCCAGGCTCGGCACGGGCGATGAAGCGGTCCACTCCCTCACCTGGCGGATCGCCGCCGACTTCAACAAAGACAACTATGACCAATGGATCACGGAGCAGGAGAAGGAGACGGTCGAACACTCAATTCTGTCGGTGCAACAAGCCAATGCCCAAATCGATTGGCTCGGCCGCATGCACGCGGCTGGGATCTACCCCGGCACTTTCGCTTACCCTCACCTGAAAAACCTGGCTTTCGAGTTTGAGCTCCCTTTGCAGCCGGGGACTGGTGTGCATACCAAGAACGAAATCGTGCCCGTGCCATATGCGGTGACCGCGCCCCCTAAGGCGCGTCCTCAGATCACCGATTTCACCCCCGAGCCGGTCGATGCTGCCGGCCACTTTGTCTCCTGGGACAACCCCATCGATCCCGCGCACAGCGAGCACTTGCTTAGCCGCCTGGCTACTTATCCCGGCGTCAACGTGTACTGGATGGGCAAGACGTATCTGGGCCGCGATATGTGGGCCGCGGATGTGATGCTGCCCTCGCCCTCTGAACTGCGTTCCATGGCTAAGGAGACTACGCTGAAGGCGGTAATCATCTACTCCGGCCGCCAGCATGCCAATGAAGTCTCCAGCACCAGCCATATCTTCCGCCTCGCGGAGCAACTGGTGACGGATCCCCCGACGCGCGACTCGCTCAAGAAGGTGAATGTGGTGATTCACCCCATTACCAACGTCGACGGGGCGCAGCTTTCCATCGACCTTGCCCGTATCACGCCCAATTTCATGCTGCATCCCGGCTACCATGCTTCACTGACCGCCGATCTGACCGAGGCCCAGTGGGATCCGAACCCGATCTATCCGGAGTCCGCTACACGGCGCCTGTTGTGGCAAGCCTGGTTGCCGGACGCGTTTCTTAATCCTCACGGTTATCCCACGCACGAGTGGGTACAGCCCTTCTCTGAGTACGCGGCCTGGGTGATCACGCGGACCGAAGCTGAATATGGTCGAAATAACTGGGTGCCGCGGGGATGGTTTACCAGCCTCTTCTATCTTGGCGATGAGGAACATAAAGATACCAAGACCGTGAGTTATGCGCTGCGCGACCTGATCGTCAACAACATGGCCAAAACACCTGGGGTGCTCGCATTGAATAAGAGCATGAATGACCGGTATGCGCGGTTCCAGCGTTTTGACGTGTACGGCTACCAGCAGCCGATCTACAAGGGCACCCGGATCTATATGGCGCTGAAAGGAGAAAAGCCGACCGGTGAGTCCGACGCGCTCAACAGCTTTATGCTGCGCTATCCAGATATTACCTACGACGACGGGTATACAGAGGCTCCGGACGAGACTGCCTATGGATCGTTCCTGCACCTGGTTGCCTCGGCGGGTCTCGCCTTTGACCACGCACATTTGGACTACTTCAATCAGGGCAAGTACAAGATAACCCGCACCCAGAAGGATTATTTCGACGGAGTGCAGTGGTCGGTCGATCGCGACCGGCCTGTGCTGCCACCGAACATGTCCGATTCCAGCGCGGAACCCGGAAATCCCACGGAAGGAGCAAAGGCTCATTAGTGTAACAGGTGTATCCGCTGCTGCTACGAAAGCCGCGTTGGGCTCGCAAACGATTTACGATACTGAATGCCGATGGACGATCCGACTGCGTTAAAGAGGAATTCCCATGGTTTCACCGCAAATTCCCGAGATAGAGGACTTCCATCCGCCGCAGGGCCTGTGGATCCGGCAACTTTCGAGCCATGAGCGGTCCGCGTTTATCGCCACCTTTGGAGGCTGGATGCTCGATGGCATGGACGTAATGGTCTATAGCCTCGTGCTTCCAACGTTGCTTGTCGAGTGGAACATATCGAAGGGGCAAGCCGGGCTGCTCAGTACGGCTACTTTGCTGCTGTCATCGCTCGGTGGCTGGTTAGCGGGGATCCTGGCTGACCGGGTCGGGCGCGTCCGGGTGCTGAAGCTCACCATTTTCTGGTTTGCCTTCTTTACCTTTCTCAGCGGCTTTACCCAGAATTTTGAACAGCTGCTCGTGGTCCGAGGCCTGCAAGGCCTGGGTTTCGGTGGGGAATGGGCTGTCGGCGCGGCGTTGATGGGGGAAAGCATCCGCACTCGCTTTCGCGGCCGTGCCGTGGGTACGGTTCAGGCGGGTTGGTCGATTGGCTGGGGCATCAGCGTCATTCTGTTTACCATTCTCTTCTCCCGGCTTCCCCATGCAGTCGCCTGGCGAGTCATGTTCTGGATTGGCATCCTGCCTGCTCTGCTCATCGTTTACATCCGCAGCCAGGTCGAGGAGCCGGAGATCTACCTGCATCGCAAACAGGCCGCTTCGCTGGTCGGCATATTTTCCCCGGAATATGTGCGAACAACACTGCTTGCCGCCCTGCTGGCGCTGGGTGCGCAGGGCGGATACCATGCCGTCACGACCTGGCTGCCTCTGTACTTACGGAGCTCTCGCGGGCTGAGTACACTCAATACCGGCGCGTACCTGTTCGTCATCATCCTCGGCGCCTTCTCCGGATACGTGACCTCTGCTTACCTGACCGATGCGATAGGACGGAAGCGAACCCTCATCTTGTTTGCCGCCTGCTCTTTTTTTTCTGTGATCTTCTATTCTGCCTTTCCGATTTCCAACCATATGATGCTCGCGCTCGGTTTCCCCCTGGGCTTTTTTCCCTCCGGATCGTTCAGTCCCATGGGCGCCTACTTCAGTGAGCTTTTCCCTACATCCCTGCGCGCTTCGGGCGCAGGCTTCTCCTACAATTTCGGGCGCGGAGTAGGAGCTTTGTTTCCCGCCCTCGTAGGCTACGTTAGCGGACATACTTCGCTCGGCGCCGCCATCGCGATTTTCGGATCGGGCGCGTACCTCGTCATGATCCTCGGCGTTATGTTTCTTCCTGAAACCCGCGGACGGCAACTCGAGGCTTGAAATGCGACGGACATTTTCACTTGATTTTTCAAAGGTGCTCGCATAGGTTATAAATGGTGGCGGTTCGCCCGCCATTTCCGCAGCACACGTAGTTGTAATGGTTACATTTCCTTCCACGTCGAAGAGATAAGACCCCAGGCAGTTGTGTACGCGACCCGGCCCCGCTCGTCG
>JBARKD010000027.1:0-12015 GCA_049800615.1 Acidobacteriaceae bacterium
CCTGCGCATCACATCGGCGGTCTTAAATTTGCCCGTGCATCCGGTAATGATCGAAGCTCGCTCTCGATCCACTGCAAATCTTTCTTCTCACGGATAACTGCGTTGAAGTCTTCAGGAGTCTTGTAAAGTTCTAAGATTGCACCTGCGGGAACGGCCGCCCGAAGTTTTTCTTTGGCTATCTTCGGTGTGTTGGGCTCAAAGATCGCGTCTCGAAGACGAAATTTCCTGGCCTGGACTCGTGGCAGCCAGTCGACCGGATCGAGGGCCTCCGCTTTTTTCAAGAACTCGGGTTTGACATACTCCGCGCGTTCATCCTCGGGCACGAAAGGGGAAGTTACCATCCACGTCGGCCAATCGCCCCACGGGTCCAGCGCGTCCAGCACCTTAATCCGTGGATCGACCGCAGAAGTAAGAATCCCGATGGTAGCTCCGGAGCCCTGGGCAAACATTCCTACTCGAAGCATGTCCAAGTCGCCACGGCCGCCAAGATAATCCAGAATCAATTGCACATCGTGCGCCGAGGTCGCCAAGCATTCCTGCAGTTCGCTGACGAACCACTCCTTCATCGGGCGATCGTGATAGCGATGGCCGGTGAGAGCGGAGACAAATCCCACGGCGGCAAAACCGTCCTTTGTCACTGCACTTTGAAAGTCTTGATTTTTGAAGCGCTCCGTGCTCGCTGGGTACCCGTAAAGATAAAGAATTACCGGAGGTTTGCGGACTCCTTTGGGCTTCATCACATACAGGTCGATGGGATCGCCAAACCGCCACTGCAGCTGAAGTAATTCCACCGTGTAGCCCGGATAATCGTTGGTGTAGCCGACAAGAGGCTGCATCGGGGTTAAATTGCTGTTGGTTAGCGCAGGAGACGTCCAGTCTTCCTTCACACCGTCGAAGCGCTTGTCGCCTGGGTTGGAAATGGGGGGGGAGGCAGGCACAAACTGCGCGACACTAGCCGCCGACAACAAGAGTTGCGACAAGATTAGGAGTGCGATTTTGAGAGCAACAATCCTGATGAACACAAAGAAAGGCTTCCGAAGCATAATCTCCCTGAAAATAAATCCGCGCCTGGCGCACGCATCGAGTGAACCTGGGGCGGGAAACAATAAGCGCGAACTTTCGATAACCCTCGAAGTTCGCTCTTCAATGAATTATGGAAGGGCGAACGCTGTGAAGCGTCCGCCCTCTCGGTTTGTCGACTATTCAATAAACCTACGGGACGCTGACACAGGCAGTGCCAAAAGCTTCCTGGGCCAACTTCGTGGTTGTATCGGAGGTGGCTGCGGTTCCGGAGGAGTACAGGATGCAGCCGCCCGCATCGCCACCCTTGTCTCCAGTGGTTGCGATGTTAGTTGGAGCTACGCCTTCTTGCGTATAGTGCGAACGCAGGAGCCCAAGGCCCGGATCGTTTCCTGCCACTCTCAGCGCAGGCACGTAGTCTGGGACGATGTTGACAGCGTAGCTTTGCGAGCCCGCCACTAACAGATTAGCAGCCGTCAACGCGGCTCCGTTGCTCACCATGCGTAGGACCGACCACGCCCGGTAAGAACCGTTGCGCAAGTTCGGAAACGATAAGTTTCCACTCCAAATCTTCGACTCTGCGCAAGGGAAAGCGCCTGAGCAGCTTGCCGGCAGATCGGCGGCCGACGGCAGAACCCCGGCAGCGGATGGTTGCCCGGGATCGAGTTTGACTCCGTACTTATGGAAGATGCCATCGATCCCATCCAGTGTCAGGTAGCCATAGCTGGAGCTGTCGGCGATGGGCGAAACGTTTCCATAGCTGAAGAACGCGTAGCCGACGCCGTCCGTGCCATTGTTCAAGTTCGAGTTTTGGACAGACTCAACTTCCTCGGAAGTCCCGATGGCGCGAAAACGTTTCCCGCCTGTGCAGGCGCCATCGAGCGGATTTAAAGCATTGACGCCCTTCTCCTGACTCACGCCCTTGAAGTCCTTATAACGGAATACGGTGTATTCCGTGGTATTCATCGTGCCCGACACAGGTTCACGTAAATAAACCTGGATAGGTGCCGCGGCAGCACCGAACGCGCTGGCATTGCAACTCGTACCACCAAACAGCAGGTGTGCGTTCGAATCGGTGATGTTGGTCACCGTCTTAAGCGCCGAAAGACGATTAGTGATAAATACGACAGGGGCCGCTCCAATGGAGACGGTGGTAGCTGCAGGTATGGCAGTGCCGGTGAAGGGATCTTTTCCGCTAAGGGCGAATGCCAGGATGTGAGCAGTGGATGTGCTGGCTGGGTAAGCGCTCTTAATGTCGCTTCCCTCCAAATCCGCCAAAGTAGCGCCGAAAGCGGGGCAAACGCCGGCGGCGTTGGCACCGTACCCAAGGCCAGCCAGAGAGTCGACTCCGCCGCCCAGCTTTGAGTTCGCACGGCAGGTAGCGAACAATGCATCTTCCGGACGAATGTCCGTAGCGGCCGCGTTCACTAACAGCGTTCCGCTCGTGAACAGCGCGGCTATCGACGATGGCAAGGCAGTATCCGATGACTTGTCGCCCCACAGCGTCGAACTGATGAGATTACCCGGGGCTGGGATAGTAGGAATATTGATGTTGCAATGGGGTTGAGCGAAGTAGCAACGGTCGCCTACGCCGGAATCCACCTTGCTGAACGCCCACACCTTGGGGGATGCGGAGCTGTCCCATACCACCCACACGTTGCCGAGGTCGACTGCAGTGGAACCACCCAAAACCGTCGGCCGTCCGTCTGTGAGGTTGAAGTTTTTTGCTGTGTAGTGGAAACAGGGAGCAGTTGCGCCGGAGACACAATGACCGGAGTTGTAGGCGGCTAGCGCTATCGACTGCCACAAGGCGGACGAGCCAGACAGTACGACCTGGGGAGCTTGCGCGTGTGCCATTGGCATCACGCCCACAATCGCGGTCATCAACAAAACCGCGAAGACTGATTTCATACGGCTCATAGATATTCCTTTCTGAATTTTGGATCTGAGGTTCAAGAACGTACTCTTCATCGCACATGCAGCACGTTATGCCGCACGCAGGAATTCAAGCCTGGGAGATCACACCGCGGCAACCCTTCCAACTGCGGCGGATCGGTTGTTTCGTATTAGCTGCTGAGTGAATTGACGAGCCCAACAAAAGTTGCGTTTGAAAGTCAGGGAAGCATACCCGCTTGCTTGTTACAGCAGGATGAAGAGTTCGTGAAATGTTTGTGACTGTGTGCCGCAACAAAGCGGCGCCATAGTCACAATCTGTTCACCAAAGTTTCACACTCCGTTAATCTTCCCGCGCCGGCCTCTCCTGTAATATCCCCGTTCGTTTCCCTAGCCTTCCAAACAGATTCACTACCGGAGAGATATCCGTGAGGTTTGTCCCGCTTGGCACGTCCTGGAGCATTAGTGTTGTCATTCCGTTGGCGCTTCTGCTGACGTGCTTTGGCAGTGCTCAGGACCAGCCGAAACAAAAGAGTGACAGAGCTGCGATTCACGGGACCGTCACCGACCAAACTCAGGCAGTTGTAATCGGCGCAACAGTTGCTTTGACCAACACGGCAGGTTTTAAAAGGGAAACCCAGTCGAATGACAAGGGCGAGTACTCTTTCACCAACCTCGACGCCGGTACCTACACCTTGACCGTAACCGCGCCACACTTCGCTATCAAGGTGCTGGACTACATCACTGTAAGTGCCGGTCTCGACTTGACTTTGGATTCGCCTCTGGAGCCAGCGAGCGGGAAGACCGAAGTAAATGTGGAATCGAGCGGAGTAGGAACAGTCGAGACTGAGAGCGCCAGCGTCTCCGGCACAATCACGGAGAAAGAGGTTGTCTCGCTCGGATTGAACGGACGAAACTTCACGCAGCTAATCGCGCTCGCCCCAGGCGTAAGCAATCAGACTGGGCAGGACGAGGCCAAGGTGGGAGTGGTGGGTAGCGTGAAGTATAGCGTGAATGGTGGTCGGGTCGAATACAACACCTTTGAGGTGGATAGCAGCGATGTGCTCAACACCGGGCTCAACGGCGCTTCGAGCACGCTCATGGTCTACCCCAGTCTTGATGCTATTCAAGAAGTTAAAGTTCTGACATCAAACTACGGTGCTCAATACGGACGTACCGCATCGGGCACCGTGCAAGTCATCACGAAGTCCGGAACCCAGCAACTGCACGGGAATCTCTACGAATTCGTCCGCAACGAAGCCTTTAATTCGCGCAACTATTTCGATCCGCCGGGAGAAGCGCCACTCTATCGCCGGCAGGATTTCGGGGGAACTGTAGGCGGACCGTTAATCATTCCCCATGTGTTCAACACAAAAAGGAATAAGACGTTCTTCTTTTTCTCCGAGGAAGTCCGTCTGGAGAAAACTCCCACCGACTACAAGCAGGCGGTACCTTCACTGAAAGAACGCGGTTTGGTGATGACAGCACGGGGAGTCCAAGAAAATCTGAACGCGCCCACCAACAGCGGATTGGTCTCGCAAGTCTTCGATTTCAGTGACGTTTGTCCGCTCCGCGGTACCTCTTCAACATTCAGTCGCCAGAACTTTCCAGACTGTCCAGCCCTGCCCGGTAACCCTGTGAGTCTTTCACCGATCTACAATCTCATAGGATCGTCCTTGTCATCAACGATCGGAGTGGATAAAAACGCGTTAGCGATTCTGCAATCGAAACTGATACCACTGCCGAACTCTCCGACAGGTTGTAACTTCACGGTAGTGAACTTAGACCCCACCGATCCCAACCATTGTTATAACACCGTCGTTTCTCCCTCTACATATTGGCGCGAGGAGCTGTTTCGCATCGATCAGACAATTACGGCAAAGATCAGAGCGTCGTTTCGATACGCCCATGACGCCTGGAATACCAATGTTCTCACCCCGCAGTGGGGGGTTGTGCGAAACACATTTCCCACAGTGGAGAACAAGTTCAATGGACCAGGCACGAGCTTAGTGGCACGACTAACCCACACGATTTCGTCCACCCTATTGAACGATCTTGTCGTAAGTTACGTCGACTCGAATATCAGTTTGGCCGACGAAAACGGGGCCGGTGGGGCGCAGTTTCAGCGCAACCCGACGCTCAATCTGCCGCTGGTGGCGGAACCATCCGCTCCCGGACAGTGCAATCCTTTGATCAGTGCTGACCCGTCGACTGGCATTCCTCAATGCGGCATGGGGTATATCTTCAACAACGGTTTCGGCGGCAAGATGCCCGGAGTCAATATTCTGGGCACCAATGCTGCTTACGGTGGCGAAGGCTTTGCGGCTGATCCCTCATATATGCCGTGGAGTCACACCAATCCCACTTATGCATTGCGCGATGACATGGGGAAATCAGTGGGGAAGCATACGCTGCAATTCGGGGGCCAATACGTGCTTGTTCAGCGCAATCAGGCCAACAATGCCATCGGAGCTGCATCTGGCGATTTGCAGGGGTTGCTGACTTTCAGCAACCTGGCACATAGTACGGGGAACGCTTTCGCTGACTTGTTGATTCAGCAGGAATTCAGCGGAGTGACTTCGGGGTTCATACAGAGCTTTACTCAGGATTCCGCCCAACGGCGTTACTACCAGACTTACCAAATTGCTGAACCTTATTTTCAGGACGATTGGAAAGTGACTCCCAAACTAACCCTGAATCTGGGGTTAAGAGTGAGTTTGTTCGGCACCTATCGCGAGAGATACCACAATGCATGGAACTGGGAAGCCGGAAGATTCGATTCGACGAGATTTGCCGTTGACTCGTGTTCAGGAGTGCTTCTCGACAAGACCAAGCCCTCGACCTTCCCTTGCAATGGAACGTCCGGGACGCCCGTGCCCTTCAGTCCCAGCACATTCGCATTAGATCCTGGAGTAGTGAGCGCTCTGGGATTGGTTCAGTGCGGCGTCAACGGTACTCCGGTAGGCTGCATGAAGGGGCATCTGTTCAATCCGGCACCGCGGGTTGGTTTTGCGTGGGATCCCGTCGGTGATGGAAGAACCTCGGTGCGCGGAGGCTACGGCATCTTCTTTGAGCATGGTACGGGTAACGAGGCCAATACGGGCTCGCTGGAAGCCAGCGCTCCGCTCGTACTGAGCATGACCCAACCGCTTCCGCTTAGTTATGCGTGCGTTGGCGATGTCGGCTACGGCAAAGCGTTTGACCCTTCTAACAGGGCCTGTACGCCGATTGCGTCATTTGCCACAAAAACTCCTCTCGCTCCGCCGGCTGGATCGGTTTTCCCGCTCGACGTCACCGGAATTCCGACAAAGGCGATCTGGCCCTACGCTCAACAGTGGAGTTTCGGGATTCAGAGAGAAGTAACGCGGGACGTAGTGGCCAATATTGCTTATGTAGGCAGCAGGGGAACGCATTTGACTATCGAGCGTCAGCTCAACCAGTTGCAGCCGCTTCCGGTCAGCGAAAATCCCTTTGGTCCTAATGAGCCACTGACGTTATCGGATTGCGACGTTTCCCCCATCGCTGGAGCAGCCCACCCGGGCGATGGCACGACTCCGTTTCTCTTGGAGAATGGCACGATTGTGACGCCACAGAATCCGGCATATGTGCATTTGCAGGCTGCATGTACTTCGCCGTTCATACCGAATATCAATTCGCTCCCTCGTCCTTATCCGGGCCTGGGAAGAGTGCTCTCGCTGCAGAACGTAGCGGACTCCAACTATCACGCATTACAAGCCACTCTGCGGCGGGCAACAGGTCCGTTCACAGCCGGAGTCTCCTATACCTACAGCCATTCCATAGATGATGCTTCTGACCGAAGCGACCCCGTCTTGGTCGACTCTTATAACCTGCGTGAGAACCGGGCGAGCTCTAATTTTGATGAACGCCATCTGCTTAATATCAGCTACGTGTATCAGTTGCCGAATGTTGCTCACTGGTTCTGGCAGTCTGCCTGGGCCACTGATTCGCAAGATCCCGCTGCCACCGCTCCAACCTGTTGCTCCAGAACTGTGGACCGGATCTTCGGAGGATGGGAACTATCAGGAGTAACTCTATTTCAATCGGGCACACCATTTACCGTCATCAACAGCGCGGGCAATACCGGCATTTCACTTACTGACAATGCCGGGGTTTCCAGCGGACTGGGCATCGCTGCCTCCTATCCCGATGTCATTAGCGGATTGGCCAAACCCGCTAACAATATTCAAAGCTTTGGCCCGCTTCTGGGAAATCCATCGGAATTTGTGGCGCCGCGGGGGCTCACCTTTGGCGATGCCGGTAGAAACTTCCTGAATAATCCCAACCGCTTGAACTTCGACATGTCTCTGCTCAAGCACTTCAAAGTGACGGAATCCAGCGACCTTCAGTTCCGGGCGGAGTTTTTCAATATTTTCAATCACACTCAGTTTCGGCTATACGATCCGGACAATCCTGGCAGTAGTGGAAATAACGTTGTCAGTTGCTATGCCGGTCCAGTGTATTCCGCCGGCTTTCAGGCGAACGGGGGAGCAGATTGCGTTACTGGAGCATCCTTCCTGCATCCGCTCGATGCTCATCGCCCCAGAACCATACAGTTTGGTGTGAAGTGGGCTTTTTGACGCCCCAGAAGTTCGTAAAAAGCCTCGCGAAAAAAGTCGTGACCAAAAACGAATTGTGAACAAAGACATTCATACGATTCATAAAAAAAGATCGGGGGCAGATCACTTAGGGGATCCGCCGAGCCGCGAATCCTTCGTGTCGTTTCCAGTCCGAAGGGAAAGGAAGAGTCTGTCTTTGTTGCTGCTGACCGGCTTGATGGTTTTGTCGGGTTGCGGTGGTAGTAACACTTCCAATCAACCGCAGGCGAGCGGCCAGCTTGCGGGCAATTGGCAGTTCACGCTGGCGACCCCTCCGGATGGTTCGTTCGAGGGCAATTGTCCTTCATCCTCGGGAACCCTTGCTCCCCTTTGCTTTGGAGGTTTTCTGCTCGTCCAGAACAATGGTTCCGTGACGGGTGCCATCACCTACGCAATCGTATTGCCCGGAGCAAATCCGACAATCTGTAACAGTGGGTCCGCTCCGGTCACCGGAACGGTCAACGGTCAAACTGTAACCCTGACCGCGGCCGCTGGCAATCAGACCTTCACCTTGACTGGAGTTCTCAACGCTTCGACGATGATGGGCACTTATACCTCGACCGCGGGCAAAGGCTGCGGAACCGCTCAAACCGGATTGCAGTGGAGCGCAATCTATGTGCCGCCGCTTTCGGGAGCGATCGGGGGCAACCTTCACAGTACTCAGAGCGGGAGTCTTAGGAATCAAGTCTTTCCAGTGACGGGAACGCTTACTCAAGGAGAAAATATCGGAGCCAGCAATGCCACAGTAACCGGCACTCTGAATTTTCAAGGCTATCCCTGTTTGAGTAGCGCTTCGGTGAACGGCCAGGTCAGCGGCAACTCCGTCGTTCTGCAGATTATCGCGAACAACGGCTTGAACATAGGCCAGATCGGCGCCCCCGCAGGATTTGTAAATCCGGGTCCCGTGACGGTTTTGAGTTCTGCCGCCGGCACAGCTTTGCAAGGGTCAAACGGATATAGTGTAACGACGTCGAGTTGCCCGGGCGGAGTTACTGATATAGGAGACGTCTGCCTGGGATTGGGCAATACGACTGCCTGTACGCAGCCAATTTTGTTTTCTACTGCTTCTCTCGTTTTCCCTCCGCAACAGGTGGGGTCAGCTCCAACAACGCAGACAATCACAGTTACCAACAACAATGTTTCAGGTACTCCGCTTACTGGGTTGTCGTTAGCGTTTAACCCACAGTCGGGGCCTTCTGATCTTACTTTATTGAGCGACTTCGATGGGCTCCCGGATTTCATGGAACAGGATGACTGCGCGAGCCCTGCCGGATCACCCTTCAACCTCGCTCCGCAGCAAAGCTGCATTGTTACGATTTCGTTTTCGCCACAGCAGAGTTGCCCATGGATGCCGTCCACGCAGTTCAATGGAGGAGAGCCTCCATCCCGTTGCCCGTCCCCTCTGACCGCATCGTTAGCCGTTACCAGTCCGGCAAGCGCGGACGACGATACGTCATTTGCCATCCCCATCACCGGCGCAGGTTTCAGCGCGATTGTGCCTTCCACTCCCGAGCTCGACTTCGGCTCTGAAGCAGTGGGGGAAAGGAGCGCGCCGCAGCTCCTGTCGTTCACTAACCAAGGCGCGAATTCAGTTCAACTTCTGCCTGCCTTAAACATTCCATGTGTGAACCCCGCAGCCGGGAATCTCACGCTTCCCAGGCCGCTGGCACCCGGAGTGGTTGCAGGACTGCAGGTCGTAGCGAGCATCAACGTCAACGGTTCTACTTTCACTTACCTGTGCGACAGCGACATTACTAGCAAGCTGCCTAACTTCCAGATTTCAGCGGATGATTGCTCCGGAACACTGCTCGTACCCCAAGCCTCGTGCAGCCTTATGATTACATTCGTTCCGCAGCCTAGTACCTCGTTGGTCTCCGGCCTGGATTATTTTCTGGAACTGAATACGTTACAGTGCACCAGCACTACAACGTCGAACTGCGAAATTGATAGCGGCCGCTACCCCGTCGAATTGAAGGCGAATCTGCCGAGCCCGCTGAGGATGACTCCCAGTGCCGGCTTGAATTTTGGAATTGAAGCGGTCGGTCAAACCAGCACTCCGCAGACGGTTACGATATTTAACGACCCGAAAGATCCAAAATCAGCGACGATCAACTTCACGGGAAATCTTTTACAAGGGAGTAACTTCACTGAGACCGACAACTGCTCGGGTAGCCTCGCACCGGGAAACAGTTGCGTAGTGACGGTCACCTTTTTGCCGGCAAAGGTGGGATTTACAGCAGGAACCTTCACAATCGGTTATACCCTTGGACAAGCTCAGACTCAGACCATATTTCTGCGGGGAACGAGCCAGTAACTGTGACGAGTTAATCCTGTTTGCAAGCAAACCAACAGTAGGAATCGAAGTAACGATCAAACAGATCGGGAGGCGGGCAGTGTTGACCAGCAGATGGATTCTCTTACTCGTTTCCGTCGCGATAATTGCAGGTCTCGTTGGCTGCGAAGGCAGCATGACGAACGTGCAGAATCAGCCGGCACCGCCCACGTCGTCCTCGGTTTCCATAGCTTTTCAACCAGCGCCTCCCAGCTCAATATCTCAAAACTCCACCAATACTCCGATTACGGCGGTCGTCAGCGACGATCCGAGCAAAGCCGGGGTCGATTGGTCTTTGTTATGCCAGAGCACCGGCAATTGCGGTACGCTCAGTCCTTTACACACAGCAAGCGGATCGGCTGCAACTTATACTCCGCCATCAGCTCCGTCAGGAAACATCCAGCCCGTCACGATTGAGGCTTTCGCCACCGCCGACCATACCAAGAATGTGGTTGCTACCATTAATGTCACCGGCTTTGCCAGCTTTCTCAAAGGAACTTACGTTTTCGAGACTAAAGGAGTGGACACCAACGGAGCTTTTCAGTTGGCGGGGGTGATTGTCCTTGATGGCAACGGTAACATCACGTCAGGTGAGCAGACTCACAATGACCCCTTACTATCCGTCTCCGATCCCATCACCGGAGGTTCATACACTATCGGTTCTGACGGTCGCGGAACACTCACCCTCAATACGGCGGACCCGAACATTGGCCAGCAAGGGATAGAAAATCTCGCCCTAGTTGTCCTTTCCAAGGCGGAAGCCCTCATTGCGACACTCGACAGCACTGGCGTCGCCCTCAACTTGCCCCCCAGCAACGAGACATCTTCTGGCACTCTTGACCTGCAAACGACCACGGCACCACTTAGCGGTGGCTATGCCTTCGCCGTTAGCGGAGTCGACATCAACAATCATTCGATGGCCGTCGGCGGCGTTCTCAACATTGATTCACCGAACAAGATTTCAGGGGCAGGAAGCATTGCGGATGTGGACGACGCTGGTACGTTAGCTCCGAGTGCCGCACTCTCAGGCACCCTGACCACTCCAGACTCATTGGGATCGCTGAAGGTCAATCTGACGACAGGATTTTCCCCTTCTCTCCAATTCACCGCATACATCGTAAACGCAAAGCACGTCAAATTCATCGAGAGCGACAACGGCGGTTCAGGAACTGGTTTCGGTTCGACCGCCGGAGATGCCATAGGTCAAGGTGCAGCCACAGGTACGTTCAAGAGCGATAGCTCATTCGCGGGGAGCTACGTATTCGACATCCTAGGTCAGGACCCGGATGGGATTCCGACTTCATTAGCATCGGTCGGGCAATTCACCGCCGATACCAGCGGCAACCTGAATAGTGGATACGAGGATGAAGAGTTGATCGCAGCTGGCCTCGAAATTAGCGACTCATTCACCGGAACTTATACCTTGGATCCCAGCGGAATCGGGCGAGTCGATTCAAACATTACGTTCGCAACCAGCGGCCCTGGACCAGAATTGATTTTTTATCTCACTGGCAATGGAAATCCTCCGGTGGTGCTTGATGCCGATGACAACCCCTCGTCCTCGGGGCTGGGATCCATTGGAATGGGACTGGCCCACCCACAGGCGGCGTCGCTCTCTTCATCCTCTTTCCATGGAACCTATGGACTTAGGTTTACCCAGGGCACCAGCAACGGAATCGAGAACGACGCCACGGGACAGATCACAGTGAACGAAGCTTCCGGCACCTTAAGCGGCTTCGTCGACATCGACGACGGTTTCAACCCCGCCCCGAACACGATGCTCACCGCAACCATCGCTGCCAATCCCATTGGTGGGCGATTCAACGGGACGCTGACCAATGCCTTCTTCCCAGCCGGTGATGCTAATACGATTGCAGTAGCATTTTACCTTGTTGACCCCGGCCTCGGTTTCTTTATTGAAACTGACTCTATGACTTCAGGAGAACTGACTCTCGGTTATTTCGCCGCGAGAACCCCCGTTTGCTCGGGTTGTCCGTAGTACGTCAAGTTGCTTGAGAAAAATATTTGTCTGATCATCTCCCTGGCAGTTTGAGGATAGGAATCCCCTCGCAACTAAGCCGGCGTGCTCCGCTCCGGCTTTTTGGTAGTTCGGTTTAGTCAATAGCGACGACGATTTTTTAGGGACGCCTGTTT
>JBARKD010000028.1:0-4046 GCA_049800615.1 Acidobacteriaceae bacterium
TAACGGTAACTCAAAGCTAGAACACACGTGTTTTGTTTTTCGTAAGTTCGAATCGTTAAGGTAACTCGAGATAGGAAAATGAATCCATTATTCGCACAGGTATACGCTCTATTGTTACTCACCTTGATCTCACCGCTCGCCACAGCCAGGGCGCAATCCGTGGCGGTCGCGACCAAAGCTGCAGGGTCATTAAGCTACGACATCTCGCAAGAAGTCACGCTGAGCGGAACAGTCTCGAGCGTGCTCACTACGGCCGCCAAGGGAATGATCAATGGTTCGCACCTTCTGGTCACGACTCCTTCCGGAGAGGTAGACGTAAGTGTAGGCATCTTCGGCTTGCAAGGCCAGGGTGCACTTTCTGTCGCCACGGGCCAACAGGTTGAAGTTACCGGCGTCGTGAAGACGCTGAGAGAAAAACAAGTCTTCCTGGCGCGCACCATCCAAGTGGGGGATCGGATTTATGCGATTCGGAACGAGCACGGCGTCCCGGTGTCGCCCCAGGCGCGAGAGCGTGCTACCAGAAAAACTGCAGACGGGGAAGCACGATGAACCAAGCGTGCCGCGTGGTGATCGCAATCTGCCTGCTGGGACTGGTGAGTTGCAGTTCGAATCGCCCCACCGTCGTCAATTTTCCTCCGATCATATCCGTAGCGGCGATGAGCGGAACGCCCCAAAGTCATGAAGTCAATGGAGCCTTTGGCCAGCCTCTTACAGTGACGGTGACGACAAACGGATTGCCGGCGGGCGGCATGGATGTGACATTTACAGCTCCAGCGACGGGAGCCAGCGGCACATTCGCCAGCAGCGGCACGAATACCACTACGGCGAAAACCAACGCCAGCGGCGTGGCCACTCCGGCGGCATTCACTGCGAATGGAACTGCCGGCTCTTATATGGTGATGGCATCGGTTCCGGGAGCGCCGACACTGGCCAGTTTCAGTCTGACGAATACAATTTCAGCACCCGCGGGGATCCGCATTACTGGCGGAAGTCCCCAGAGCGCGGCAATCAACGCGCCATTTACATTGCCCTTGGCGGGTATCGTCGTAGACGTCAGCGGAAACCCGATAAGCAGCGCGATCGTCACATTTACGGCTCCGGCGACGGGAGCCAGTGGTACGTTTGCGAGCGGGCAACCCACAGAAACCGATACAACGGATGCGAACGGCGCAGTCGTATCATCGACATTCACGGCGAATAACACGTCCGGCAGTTATGCCGTTACTGCCATGGTGGGGACGGTGTCGGCGAATTTTATTCTGACGAATTCTGCAGGTGCGCCTGCAACGATTACAGGCACACCACAAAGCGAAAATGCAACGATCAACACAGCGTTTGCTGCTCCACTGTCTGTGACCGTCCTCGATAGCCTTTCGAACCCTGTGAGCGGCGTAGCAGTGACATTCAGTGCCCCGGCGGGTTCAGCAACGGCGAGTGGCACGTTCACCAACGGAACAGCCACCGAAACAGATGCGACTAACTCAAGCGGCATGGCTACCTCGACTAGCTTCACGGCCAATAACGTAACCGGCTCTTACATGGTGACTGCTGCGGTTACAGGCCTGCCGGCAGTTGATTTTAACCTTACGAACCAGGTAGCTTCGACTACCTACGTGTTCTCCCTCGATGGCCAAGAGGCTGGCCCAATTTTTTACGCCCTCGCTGGTATAGTGCAAATCGACGGGAGCGGGAATGTCCTCGACGGCGAACAGGACTATAACGACGGTCAAACTCTCGTATCGCCGGAGCCTAGCCCCGACACAATCAGCAGCGGTTCTCTGACAGTCGATAGTACTACTGGACAGGGAACACTCACCCTCAACACCAGCAACACGAGCCTCGGCGTTAGCGGTGTCGAGACCTTCGGGGTTCAGTTTGTAAACAGGAACCATGCGCTGATCATTCAGTTTGACGGGTCGGCAACTTCCAGCGGGAGCCTGGACCTGCAAACGAGTGCGTCAAGTGTCGGTGACGGAGGTTATGCCTTCACCCTCACCGGAGTGGACTCCGCCCCGGCGCCAATTGGGTTCGGAGGCGTTTTCACCGTGAGTGGTGGTGGCACAGCTTTGAACGGTGTCTTCGACACCAATGATGCCGGGAATGTGATTCCAGGAACGACTTTGAGCGGCGGCACGTTGTCGACTCCCGATCCCTTGGGGCGCGGCACTCTCACCGGACTCACAAATCCGGCTACGGGTGATGCCGTGGCGCTCAACTACTACATCGTCGGTCCGGAAGTGATACGGCTCATTGATGTGGATACTTTGCCAAACAACGGATCTAACGACTCGGCCGTAGGCTCAGCGTTCGGACAAGGCACGAACGCAACCGGTTCCACCAACGCGTCTCTCGGCAATTCAGTGTTCGGTATTGCGGGCGACCCAATCCTGGAGAACTACGCCGCTGCGGGTATGTTTTCTACGACCAGCGGTTCCGGCACATTCTCGGGAGTAGCGGATGACGACGAATTGTCCGGCATCTTACTACCGGGCACAGCCATCACAGGAAACTATTCCGTCGCCGGCAATGGATACGGTAGCCTGACGATTGCTCCCGGATCTCTAGGAGATATCAGCCTCTTGGGCATATACATGACAGACCCGAGTCTCAACCTGCTCGATCCAAATAACACCACCAGCGGATTAGGAGGCGGCCTCATCGCCGACATGGATGCTGTTCTTGCCGGGGGCACGGGAATACTAATTCCTCAAATCGATACCTCAACCGCCGACTTTACAGGTAACTATGCCTTTGGAGCGCAGGATATCAATGAGTTCTGCTGCGAATTTGACTTTGTCGGACTGGGATCGGTTACTGGTGGGGTTCTCGCTGGAACCGGTCTTGTTAGTGATCCATTCTTAACTTTGACGGGAGGGGCGCCGACCAACACTGGCGCTACATTCTCTGGAACTGCAACGCCCGACACGAGCAATGTTGGGCGCTATACGATGCTCACGGCCAACACTGATCCGCTTAACATCACAATTGCCGGGACAGCAAATCCGTTTGACGTGGTCATCTATCAGGGAAGTGGAGGACAGTTGCTGTGGCTTAACGAAGATGCCAGCAGTGAATTCCTTGGATCCCTGCAGCAGCAGGGCTCGCTCGCCGGACTCCCGGCGGCAAGAAAGCCCAAGCGACCTGTCTGGTAGGGAAAGTTTTCGCGTTTTGCGGCGCGACGGAGTCGCCTTCTCCGATGATTTCCGTCGTTACCTGGGACGCGCCGATTCGCCCATATTTACCTCTCGGACACATACAAAGCTATTGAACAATCGGCAAGTCCAACCGGCTGGGATGCGCGGCATCGTGATAAACGGCGACGTGCGCGGTCCGCGCGTCTTTGGCAGTTTCATCCGCGACCACGCCGCCGCTGTTGTAGTTCTTTTCCAGGTAAATTGTGTTGGGGCAATTCAGTACCAGACGCAAGCGGCTGCCTTTGGCAATCCGACGGGAAAAAAACGTGAAGCCGTCAAATACGTATCGGTTGACCTCTCCCGGCTTCACCAGTTTCTCCTGGCTCAACGATTCGCGGTAGCGAGCGCGGATGTTGTCGCTGGTAAGCTGTACGCTGCTGCCGTCGGGCAACATT
Source organism: Acidobacteriaceae bacterium (assembly GCA_049800615.1). Classification (GTDB taxonomy): domain Bacteria; phylum Acidobacteriota; class Terriglobia; order Terriglobales; family Acidobacteriaceae; genus PALSA-350. The sequence continues at coordinate 3,590 of JBARKD010000028.1, forward strand.
TCGTAGAGTGTCGCCACCAAGTCGGTGTCCGGCACGTCCATCGCGATCCACACGCTCAGCTTCACGAATCCGGAGATCTCCGTATCCGCAACGAAGGGCTCGCTGTGATAAACCACCCCGTCGCCGTAGAGGTTAAGAGCATAGCGCTGGTCGGTGAGCGAGTTCTTAATGTCTTCTTTCTCCAGTTCGGCCGGACGTACATCGAGAGGATCGTAAACGTAGCGATCAGGCTGTATCCCCTTGGACAGGGTCTCGCTGAGGCGTCCTGAACTGGTGACATCGTTGGCGTCGCCGGAACCAGAATCGAGATAGAGCGTGCGCGTGGATTTGGAAATGCTTTCCAGAGTGTCCGAATACTTCCACTCATCCGCCGCCATCACGTAATAGGCAACGCGTTTTTTCAGAAACTCGGGCTTGGTTCCATTCTTTAGCGTCCAGTCGTACCAGTCGGTGTGCA
>JBARKD010000029.1:0-26367 GCA_049800615.1 Acidobacteriaceae bacterium
CGCGAAGGACGCGTGATCCAGAATCGCAGCGTGAAATTGATCGACGCAGACGCGGATCACGCCCAGCTCGAGATTCACAACGACTGGTTAATTGACAACAAGAAGATGCTCGATGAGACCGACGAAGCCATCGTGAGCCAGCGCGACGGAATGTATGTCCTGGATCTCTATTACCGGCTTGCTCCTCTCTACGATTACAAAATCCTGCAAAGCGGGTTCGGAGGATTTTCCTTTCAGGCGCAGAAATATGGAGATTCCTACTTCTCCACAGCGGCCGGAAAGGTCACGCTTCCTGATCCGAACTATTCCTATCCGCTCACGGATTGGCCGCCGGAGCCGTGGTACGACTTTACGATCAAGCTGGCGTCGGACGGTAAAACTGTGGGAGCCGCCGTCATCGATCATCCACTGAACCCACCCGCGATGTGGCACAACGCCCGCTATCTCTGGATGCTGGCTCCGTGCATCACTGCCTTTGGCCCCCTGACGATTACTCCGGATGTGCCGCTTACCGTCCGCTATAGGGTCCTGGTGCACGACGGGCCCCCGCAGACCGAGGCCATTCAAAAACTCGCGGAGGAGTGGCGGGGACTGAACGAAGATCCGTTTGTTCATCCCACCAGGACCTACAGCGATATGCTTCCCCCGCATACCTCCTGGTACGACACCGTTGTTCCCGAAGTGCCCTAATCACCCGCGAAGAACAAATGCGAGGAGCTTGGAATGGACGTTCAAATCAAAGGAAAAACCGCATTCGTCACTGCCGGAGCCCACGGGATCGGGGAAGCAATCGCCGACCTGTTAACCGAGGAGGGGGCACACGTGGTGGTCGCGGATCGAGATGGCGCCACGCTTCGGGAAAAAGCGTCGCGGTGGGCCGGAATCGTGGAAGCGGATCTGGCAACGGCCGAGGGAGTTGGCCTTGCCGTTTCCCACGCACAAAAAACCTTCTCAGGTCCTCCGGATATTTTGATCAATAACCTCGGAGTCGGAGATGCGGCCAACTTTGAAGAAATTTCCGATGAGCGCTGGTCCAACAGCCTCGCCGTCAACCTGATGGGCACCATCCGGGTCTGCCGCGCGCTACTGCCGGGAATGGCGAAGCGAGCCTCCGGTTCGGTGGTGAATATCGGCTCCGACCTGGCCAAACAGCCCGAGCCCACCATGATGGACTATGGCGTCTGCAAGGCGGGTCTGCTTTATCTGACCAAGGCTTTGGCCACGCAATATGCTCCGCATGTACGCGTGAACGTGGTTCTGCCCGGACCTATCTGGTCGCGGATGTGGACGCGCCCCGGCGGGATCGTCGATCAACTCGTCGCCCACTACCAGGTCGACAAAGAAGAAGCCCTGAAGCGCTTCCTGCAGGAGCGATATATGCCCCTGGGCATCGGACAGCCCCAGGACGTGGCCCAGGCAGTGGTATTTCTGGCTTCGCCGCTGGCCAAATTCATCACCGGAGCCAGCCTCGACATCGGGGGCACGCTGCGCAGTCTGGTCTGAGGGACGCCTCCGCCCCGCGCCCCCCGGCCCATGCGGTTAACCCAGGAAAACGAATGCCCCGCTTCTTCCCGCTGTTTGCCCTGTGCCCGAATTCAGACCGGGAAAACCGTGAGCGTCATTTTCTGCCGAGAGGGGTTCTGTAGCAAGAGCTCCAGAACCAATTTGACTAAATTTGATTCGCTTTGTTATATTGCGTACCGCATCAGAAAATGCGCAATATGCACTCTCTGTTCTACATTGCACATCATTTGACCTGCCGAAGCGGTTCTCATACCCCTGCCGGAGCAGCTCTCACATATTTGCCCCGCTTATCCCGAACTTTGAGCCATCTCCAGGGGTCCGTTCAGACGGCACTCCCGCTTGGGAAAGCGAGCAGCAGGATGGCAAAAAGAGTCCGCATACAAAATGGCCAGACCAATGCGGAATGCTCACCATGCTCCCGGCCGCATTTCAACTTCTTTGAGGAGGTAGTAAATGGGTAGCCCGAACGCAATCCCATTGAATTCGATGTGGCTGAGCAGGGCTCTGCGCCTTCTGGCGCTGGGCTTCACCATCAGCGCCCTGCTGCCGCTGACCGTGCGCGCGCAATTAACCGTCGGACACGTCACCGGAGCGGTTACAGATTCAACGGGATCCGTGATCCCGGGCGCCAATGTCACATTGACCAATAGCGGGACGAATATCTCGCAGCAGACCGTTTCCACCTCGACCGGGAGCTATACGTTCGAGCAGGTTGATCCGGGAACCTACTCGCTGCATGTGGAAGCCAAGGGATTCAGTGCAGCGGTCACCAGCGGGATCGTTGTCCACGTACAACAGACCGTGACGCAGAACTATCAGTTGGCGATCGGCAATGTCACCACTCAGGTTACGGTTTCCGAAGCGACCCCCTTGCTGCAAGCCCAGGACGCGTCGGTCGGCCAGGAAGTGAACGAGCAACTGGTCAACAATCTTCCCCTGGTAGGGCGCGACTGGACCACCCTGGCCCATATCGCTCCTGGCACTACCTCCGTGAATGGCCAGGCGGGAACCACTTCCGAAGCCTTTTCCTCCAATGGCGTCAACTCCGTGCAGAACGATATTCGTCTCAACGGCATCGACGACAACATGGAATTCTACGGCGGCTTCGGCACCATCACCACGGAAGGCGCAACTTCCATCATCCCCGCCCCGGATGCACTGCAGGAGTTCAAGCTCGAGGAAGGGAACTACAACGCGCAGTTCGGCCACTCGACGGGATCGGTCATGGATGCGGTGATCAAGTCGGGCACGGACACCTACAACGGCAACCTGTGGGAGTACAACCGGAACACCGTTTTTAATGCTAACGACTGGTTCCAGAACCACAGCGGCATTGCTCGCTCTCCCTATCATGAGAATCAATTCGGCGGCTCTGTCGGCGGCCCCGTTCGTTTGCCCTTTCACAAGCGCGGCCTGAAGAACACGTTCTGGTTTTTCGATGCCGAGCGCACCATCATCGACGCCCCGAACACCTATACAGAAACGGTGCCCACCAGCGGCATGGTCAACAGCGGATTTCAGGATATGTCGGACCTGATCCGCTTCGACAGCGGCTCGAACAAGGATTCCCTGGGACGCAAGTTTCCCACCGGCACGATCATGGACCCGGCGACGACACGTTCTCTTCGCTGCGGCGAAATCGATGTAGCCACCGGTCTTTCTGGGCCCGCTTGCGCCGGGGGCACGGCCCCGGGGACAGTCGTGGGCACAGTTCGCGATCCCTTTTATTCCGGGAATATTGCCGGCGTCACCGATTACACCGCAGTTCCCGTTGCCAGTCTCGACCATTTGCCGGCGGGTCGCATCGACCCCAATGCGGTGAAGCTCCTGCAGTTGTATCCGGCGCAAACCAGGGCCGGCTTCATCAACAACTGGGTAGCGCCCCGCACCTACGATCTCACCATCAATCAGTACGACTTGCGTGTCGATTCCACCCTCAATCAGAAAAATATTATTTGGGGTGTGTGGGACGTGTATGACGCACTGGAGAATCAACCCGGAATCCTCCCCGGATTCGCGCAAGGCGCCAACTATGGAGCCGGTGTTGACTGGAGCCCGCACTGGGCTCTGGCCGGCAGCTACACCCACATCTTTAGTCCGACAATGACCAACGTGTTTCGCGTAGGCGGCCAGAATGCTGAGGACTACAACACTCCACCCTACGGCAACCAGGCAGGTATTCCAGGCCAATTCGGTCTTCAGGGAGTTCCCGGTGGCCCGGGTCTTGGCGGCCTGCCCAACATTACGCTCACCAATATGGTCGCACTGGGCGTGAGCGGCTATAACCCGGTGAGCCACTCCACACCCAACTGGGAGATCGACGAAGTCTTCACCAAGATCCGCGGGAATCACACGTTCAACGGGGGGTATCAGCTCACCAACATTCGGGCGCATCTGCGTCAGCCCACGGCCGGCTCGGGGCAGCTCGCTTACAGCGGTCAATTCTCCGATATCACGACCAACAACACGGGCTACACGGCCATGGCGGACATGCTGTTGGCGCCCGGTGGATCGTATTCCACCGCCCTTGGCTCTTATCAGGGCGGTCCCAAACAGGTCGTGCTCTCCACTGCAAACTTTATCGACAATCAGAGGTGGTATAACGCGGCGTTCTTCCAGGACGACTGGAAAATCACGCCCAGGCTGACCTTGAACCTGGGTCTGCGCTGGGACCACTATGGGGCGACGCAAGAGATTAACGATCGTCAGACAAACCTGGTTGGCAGCGGCGCGGGCAACGGTCCCGGCGGCACCCTCTATGTGCCGAAATCCACTTGCGGCACCTTGCCCGCCAATTTCGTTACGCTCCTGGCCAAAGACTCCATTTCGGTCAATTGCACCTCGAATCGTGGCTTGCTTCAAGTGCAGAATCTGAACTTCGCTCCCCGTCTGGGCTTTGCGTATCAAATCTCTCCCAGCATGGTGGTTCGCGGTGGATATGGAATCACCTTCGGCTCGCTCGGCAACATCGGTGCTGCGCCGTACGTGCTGGGGAACAACTACCCGTATGTGTTCAGCGTTCAATCCCTGGCCGGCAGCAGCACGTCGCCCATTACGTATGCGGATCAGGGCCTTCCTAGCCTCGAAAATGCCTTCCAGGAGATCAATATCTCGTCTCCTACCAATGCCACCATCGAAGGCCTCCAGGTCGCGGGAATGGGCATCAATGACAAGTACCTTACCCCGTACATTGAAAGTTACAATCTCACCGTCCAAAAACAGGTGGGAACGCACGACTCCGTTCAGTTGGCTTACGTAGGCGATGTGGGCAGGCACCTCGACAGCCGCGGCACCTACAACCAGCCCAGCACCTTTATCGCTCCAGGAGCCAACCAGTATCCCTACTCACCGTTCCCGGACCTCGGGCTGCAAGGCGCCTGGCTGGTCACGACGAGTACATCCTCGTTTAACTCCATGCAGGCGGTGTACAACCACCAGATCAGCGCCGGCCTGACCGTCACCGCGAACTATACCTATAGCCATTGCTTGACAGATGAAGCCGATATCTCCGAGAGGATCCCGTACCGGGCGCAATTCCTGGCCGGATTTGGAATTGCGGGCGACTACACCAATTGCGTCGACGACGCAACGCACGTGTTTCATGCATCGGGAGGGTACGATCTCCCGTTCGGGCAGGGCAAGGAATTTCTCTCGTCCGCGACCACTCCGGTGAAGCAAGTTGTCGGCGGATGGAGCCTGAACTATATCTTTACCTACCAGAGCGGCCAGCCGTTTACCGTCCCCAGCGCAGTCTCGACGACCGGTGGTTTCACTTCCGATGCCGACATCGTAGGCAATCAATACTCCGGCGCCAGGAACATCAATCATTGGGTGAATGCCTCGGCGTACGCGAATCCACCCGTGTACGACGGCAACCCGAATGACGACCAGGGTTTTGCTCCACTCGGCCCCAAACAGATGCAGAGCCGTGGACCCGGCTTCTTCAATATCGACTCATCGATCTTTAAAAACATCCCCATTAAGGGCGAGTCGACCTATCTCCAGTTCCGTGCGGAGGCGTACAACCTCCTCAATCACCCGCAATTCAGCAACCCCGGAAGCTTGGTTTACACCAACCCCACAAGCTTTGCTTCGATTACCTCGCTCAGGAATAAGAGCCGCATCCTTCAGTTGGCGTTGAAGCTCTACTTTTAAGGTCGGTCTTGACTGGCGGATGGCAACGGATTGATTTGGCGCTCAGGCTCGCCGTCTATGCTGCATTGCTGGCGGCGAGCGTTTCTATGGCATCAGGCCAGAAAGATCACAAAACCTGGCAAGAGTACGGGGGTGGGCCGGATAACTCGAAATTCGTGGATCTGAATCAGATCACGAAAGCCAACGTGATCCAGCTGAAGGTGGCGTGGGAGTATTCCACGCAGGACAGCAGTTCCTATTTGTTCAACCCCATCATCGTGGGCAAGGTGATGTATGTCCTGGCGCGCAATAGCTCCCTGGTAGCCCTGGATGCGACGTCGGGCAAAGAGATTTGGATTCATGCGCACCTGCCCGGGATCAGCATACGTGGCATCAATTTTTGGCAAAGCAAAGACCACCGCGACCAGCGGTTGATCTTCCAGATCAATCACTATATCGAGGAGATCGATGCGCAAACCGGCAAATCGATCCTTACCTTCGGTGATCGGGGGCTGGTAGATTTGCGTGCGGGTTTGAGTCGCCCTGTGGAGAGCGTCACCCGCATCCGGAGCAACACACCGGGCCGCGTGTTTGAAGACCTGATCGTTCTCGGTTCTTCGCCCGGGGAGAGTTATATGTCGGCCCCCGGCGACCTGCGCGCCTACAACGTCATCACGGGCAAGATGGCGTGGATCTTCCACACCGTGCCTCATCCCGGCGAGCCCGGGTACGAAACGTTGCCGAAAGATGCATGGAAGTATGTGGGAGGCGCCAATACATGGGGCGAAATCTCCCTCGACGAAAAAAGCGGCATCTTGTATTTCCCCACCGGCTCACCCACCTATGACATGTATGGCGCCGACCGCATTGGCAAGGATCTCTACGGAGATTGCCTGCTGGCCATCGACGCTCGCACCGGCAAGCTGATCTGGTATTTTCAGGACGTTCATCATGATCTGTGGGACTACGATGTGACTTCGGCTCCCCAACTGATCACGCTTCATCACGATGGGAAAGTGATTCAGGCGGTCGCTCAAGCGGGCAAGAACGGCTTTCTCTATGTGTTTGATCGCTACAACGGCAAGCCGGTGTGGCCGATCGAGGAGCGCCCGGTTCCGAAGAGCGATGTACCCGGAGAACAAGCATGGCCGACGCAGCCCTTTCCCACCGCGCCCCCGCCCTTTGCCCGGCAGAAGCTCACCGCGGACGATGTTGACCCTTATCTGACGACCCCCGAGTTGCGCGCGATCTGGAAGAAGAGAATCGCCGACGACAATAATCAAGGTTTGTTCACGCCGCCTTCGTACGCAAAAGAGACCGTGGAGATGCCGGGCGCGCGCGGAGGCTCGAACTGGGGCGGCACGGCCGCCAATCCCCGCAAGGGCATGGTCTACTTGCTGACCCAGGATTGGCCTTCTTTTATTCCCAAAGTGGCCGCGCGCTCGCTTCCCCGGGACGGAGGACAGTACGGCGCAACCGTGGCTGGAAAACAGATCTTCGCGGAAAACTGCCAGTCTTGTCACGGCGCCAATCGCCAGGGCTCAGCCATGGCGCCGGCGTTGACGGATTTATTCTCCAGGCTCAACCTCGATGACTTCGAGCAGACCGTGAAATCGGGCAAAGGCGAGATGCCTGCATTTTCAGGACTGAGTTCGGCCAACCTCGAGGCCTTGTATTCCTATTTGGCGAATCCCGACAACCGGCGCCAGCAGCATTCCCGCGAGCCCACCGCCGCCCCCCGGCAGGGCGGCCCAGTTGTGGCCTCGGGAGGGGCTCCAGGCGGGTTAGCGGTGGCGGAAAACCCATCTCCGAAATACGGCGGCAACTTCGCCGGCCCTCCATACCCGGAAGGGGTAACAGCGCCGGCTCGCATGTACTCGGACTATGGCCTGGATTTTCCTTACGTCGTGAGCCCACCGTGGTCTTCGATCGTTGCTTACGACCTGAACACGGGCACAATCAAATGGAAAGAGCCTCTCGGGGAAGATCCGATTGCGGCTAAAGAAGGAGCCTTGGATTCAGGCGTGGAAGAAGGCGGCGAGCGGCGCGGGATCATTGTCACTTCGACCGGCCTGCTGTTCGTCAATTGCAAAGACGGTAAGCTGCGCGCCTTCGACGCTGACACAGGAAAAGTTCTCTGGGCCGCCGAACTGCCCACCGGTACAGAAGGGATTCCCTCCATGTACGAGGTAGATGGGCGGCAGTACCTGGTGGTCGCGGCATCGACGCCCCTCATCTTTGGCTTGGGGTCGGCCGGGGGCCACACAGTTTCCAGTACGTATCACGGTTACATAACCTATGCTCTCCCGCGGTAGTCCGGGAACCAGGCGGAAGCAAGAAGAGTCAACAACGGAAAAGAGGCAATATGTCCAATTGGAAAACCCTGCTGGGAACGGCAATCGCGCTCCTGGGCGTGGTTCCGGTCTTCGCCGCTCGTCAGACGTTCTTGCCCGGCCCGTCCTTCCAACCGGACGCCACGTTGACGGGCTCGAGTTTGTCTGGATTCAAAACCGTGGGAGCAGCCAAATGGGAAATGGTCGATGGCAATCTCACCGGAACTCCGGGCCCATCTGGAGCGGACGCGTGGCTGGTGATGAATCGGTCCTTTCAGGATGTCGAGCTCTTTACCAAATTCAAATGTAGCGGAGGCTGCGATACCGGGATTCTCTTCCGCATGGAAAAAACTCCGGATGGTGGAATGAAGGGCGTCTACGCCTCCCTCAGCGGAGGAAAGACGGTGACATACTTCGACGTCACCGTCGATGCCCAGGGAAAGATCATCGATCGCACACCATTGCGGTCCGGGGGCGGCAAGATGCGCGTCGCTGCGCCTCCGCCTCCGGAGCTAAAACCCTCCGTGAAACCCGCTTACAACCCTGGCCGCTTCAGCCCCTATGGTCAGGCGCCAGGCGTCGATTATCCCTACACCAAACCAGACTCGAGTCTTTATCCAGACGAATGGAACGATGTGGAGCTTATTTTCGACGCGAATATTCTTCGCGCCGACCAGAACAATGGCCGCGACACGGGAGGAGTTTCCCCGTCTTCCGAGGAATACGGACCGATCGCCTTTCACGTCAGCGGCGCCGGAAAGGCGGAGTTCAAGGACATCGCCTATAAGGACATTCATTTCCACGAACGCGACGCAGACCGCACCGCGCCCGATTTTAGGAAGCAGACGATCAGCGACTTCTACTATTCCTGGGGCGCTGCCTCCGCTGACTTCAATCACGATGGCGTGCCCGATATCGTTTCTGGTCCCTATATTTACTTCGGCCCTGATTACACCAGGTCGGAGGAGATCTATCTCGGGGAAAGCGTGAATCCCTCGACCGGGTGGGCAACGAAATCGTGGATGGAGTTTGCCTCGGATTTTACCGGCGATGGATGGCCTGATGTACTTGCCTGCAAGTTCATCGACGCGGATATGGGCTGCTACTTGTATGTGAACCCGAAAGGAGAAACCCGGCGCTGGAATGTGTACCGCGTCCTCGACAAATTCGACTCAGAGGTAGCGATGCTGAAGGACATCGACGGCAAAGGGAAGCCGGCTCTTGTCTATGCGGCCGATGGCTATGTACGTTATGCCGAGCCCGATCCGGCAAACCCGACAGGGAACTGGATTGTGCATAACGTCTCCGATCGCGGATTTGACACGGCTCATGGAATTGGCGCCGGCGACATCAACGGCGACGGACGGCTGGACATTCTGAATGCCTACGGCTGGTGGGAGCATCCCGCGGCGGGCGCAAGTGAGTCGCCGTGGAAGTACCATCCGGTGGTCTTCGTCCGCTTTGGCACGGGAGTCGGCGGCAGCGGCATGGAAGTGTACGACGTAAATGGTGACGGCTTGAACGATGTCGTAACCGTGCTTGATGCGCATGGCTGGGGCATTGCCTGGTTTGAGCAGAAGCGCGATGACAAGGGAAACATCACCTTCGTGCGCCATATGATCATGGATTCGCGCTGGTCAAAGAACGCGGGAGACGTGGCTTTTTCCGAAGCTCACGGTGACGTGGCCGCCGATATGAACGGCGATGGCATTCCGGATTTCGTGGTCGGCAAGCGCTATTTCACGCACCTCGACGACTATGCCGATCCCGATCCTTATGGAGCGCCTGTTTTGTACTGGTACGAGACGGTGCGGGATCCCGGAGCGCCCGGCGGTGCGCGCTTTGTTCCGCATCTGATCGACAATCACTCCGGTTCAGGTTCCGATCTTCTGGCAGTTGATTTGAACCACAACGGAAGGCCGGACATTGTCACCGCGACGCGCTTCGGTACATTCATCTTCTGGAACAACTTAAAGCCGGCAAAACCCGGTGAGAAGCAGGAGCGATGATTTTGCGCTTCCGAGGTCCATCCTTCCCAACGCTCGTGGTCATATTATGATCGTCATATTTACATGGGGGTCGTCGTGCAAAAGATGGCTGCCGCGCAATTCAAGGCTCAGTGTCTCGCTGTGATGGATCAGGTATCGCAAAGCGGTGACCCAGTCGTGATTACCAAGCATGGAAAGCCTGTGGTGAAGGTGGTTCCCGCAAACGAAGGCGAGGATGGGATCTTCGGAGCATTGGCAAGCATCGCTAGGATCAAGGGCGATCTTGTGAATACGGTTCCGGCCGGCGGCTGGGGGGTGGAATGATGCCCCCGGGTGCCGGCTGAATATGGCCCACAACAAAGAGGGCGGTCCCCCTCGGGACCGCCCTCTTCTGTCTTGCAGTGTCAAATGGCCTACTGCTGCTGCCGCTGTTGCAAATCTCCGTCCCCACTGTAATTTGTGCGTGAGCCGACCTTCTTCGAGGTAGTGACGCTAATCGGCGACTGGAGATGAAAGCTGACCAGCGTTTCCGTGGGAATCTGCACCTGCTGGCCTCGGGTAACCGCATTGACGCCCGCGCCGGCGCCGCCGCCAGTCGCCGCACCAATTGCCGCGCCCTTACCGCCACCAAGCAGTCCGCCCAGAATCGCGCCGACTGCGGCGCCCCCGCCGGTCTTGATAGCAGTGTTCTTGCCCCGTCCAGCGCCATTCTTGGTGAACTGATCGGTCACCACGTCCACAGGATGGTCAACCGTATCTAGCCGGGTCAGCTCGATCGCTAGCTCCGAGCTTCCCGAGAAGTGAGTTGCGTCCTTTGCCGTGACCACCCGTCCTACCACCGAAGCGCCTGACTTGGCGATGACCATCCCATCAGAAATCAAATCCCCAGCCAGGGAGCCGTGAAACACCGAGTTCGGTTGCGTGCTTGCGCTATCCAACGTCTCCGTCATGCGGATGGGGATCACCGTCCCCGCGGGGAGGGTCACCGTCTTGGCCACAGGAGGCGGCGGAGGAGGCGGCGCTGCCGGCGGAACAACCTGTACCGGCTCCGGGGCAGGAGCGGCAGCGGGAGGCGGCGGGGGCGGCGCTACCTCGGCTACTTGCTTGTGCTTCCGCTCAGGCCTTGGAGGAGGCGTTGGCTTTGCCGCCCGGGCTGGCGCGACCACCAGGTTGTTGACTACCGTCCTTACCCCATCCACGGACGCGCTGTTCGCGGCGGCCAGCGAGCGGGACGCATCATTGTCGACCTTCCCGTTGAGCGTAGCGACGCCATTGGCCACCGTTACCTGAATGTCCTGTCCATTCAGTGCCGACTCACCCGCAATTTTCGCCTGGATGTCCGTGCCAATCTGCTGATCGTCGCGCGCCGGCGGCGTGGCTTGAGCAGGCGGCGTCTGTTGTGCTGCCGCCGGGGGTTGTTCTGCAGGCGGCTGTGTCTTACAGCCCGACCCCAGGACCAGGAAGCTGGTCAAAACCGCCAACGGAATACTGCGTCGCGTGAGAAACTCTGTCTTCATCGGGAAAACCTCGGTACTACAGCTTTTTGATTGCGCCTGCTCTATTTTGGACGGAGTAAACATGAAACGGGCTGACGCTTTGCGGTGATAGTTGCATCCCAATCATTGTGGTCAAGCGCGGGGCGGCTTAGCCAAGGGTATCTTCTCATGGCACCCGAATGCTAAACTGACCGATGCTTGCGCAAGCAGTATAGTGAATTAAGCTCAGCAAAGATAAGGGGAAAATCCATGGCAGACGAAGTTGAGGACAACGGCGGAGGAAATGGTTTTGGTTGGTTTTTAGTCGGCCTGGGAATCGGCGCAGCGCTCGGTGTGCTGTATGCACCGCAGGCGGGGGCAGATACGCGGGATAGCCTGGCCGATGGTGCGCGCGAACGCGCCGAGTACCTCAAGCAGAAATCGCGAGAAGCTGCCGCACAGGTCAATACTTACGTGGACGCCAGCAAGGACCAGTTCAGCGACTACGTGGAAAAAGGCAAGCAGGCAGTCGCCCAGGGGCGGGCGCAAGTGAACGACTACGTGGAAAAGGGCCGGAAGACTGTTGCCCACCATGCCAACAAAGTGGCGGCGGCGGTCGATGCCGGCAAGAACGCGTATACGGCTACCACATCCACCGCATCCACCACAACCCCGGTTGACGGCCAAAGCTAGCGCTGAAAGATGGACAACAACACCACGCAAACTTTGTTGGTCATTTTCGTCGCCGTCGCTGCGGCCGGTATTCTCATGCAGGCCGGCTTCACGGTAGGCATGTTTATCGGCGCCCGCAAGGCGCAGAAAAAACTCACGGCGCTGGCGGAGGATATCCGCCTTCACGCCATGCCCGTTCTCCTGTCGTCGCGGGAACTTCTCTCAGAAGTCTCACCCAAACTGAAAACAATTGTTGAAGATCTGACCGTGACGACCGCCACGGTTCGCAGCAGAGCGGATCAAATCGGCGGAGTCGTGAGCGACGTCACCAATCGGGCACATGTCCAGGCTTCGCGCGTCGACGGCATGGTCAAAGGGACCTTGGACGGCTTGACGTCTGCCGTTCAGGCAATCGAGCATGGTGTGGCCAAGCCCGTCCGCCAGGTGAACGGGTTAATCAATGGCTTGCGCGCCGGGGTCGACGTATTGAGGAGCAAGACGCCCATGGATCATCATGAGGCGAGCGACCCGGAAGCCGACCTCTTCGTCTAACGCACGGTAAAGAATCCGCCATATGGCCATGGGCGAGGTTACTGCTACTCGAACTTTAGCTAAACGATCCAACCCCCACCCAATACTTCGCCGCTCCGGTAAAAAACCGCCGCCTGGCCGGGCGTAACCGCACGCGCCGGCTCGTCGAAAACCACTTCCACTTCATCTTCACCCGCCTGCCGAAGCGTCGCCCAAGCCGGCTCATGGCGATGGCGAATCTTTACCTGGGCTCTCATCTCTCCTTCCAGCCCGGCGACGGAAATCCAGTTGACGCCTCGCGCCCGAAGCGAAGTGCGCAACAACTCGTGCTCGTCTCCCACTGTCACCTGCTTCCGTTCCCGGTCAATCGAGATCACATACAGAGGCGAAGGAGAGGCTAAACCCAGTCCCTTGCGCTGGCCGACGGTAAAGTTATGCACTCCCTCGTGCCTGCCCCGGTTCTCCCCGCCAACGGAAACCAACTCTCCACCGGTATCAGGCAGGGCCTCACCCTGCTCTTCGAGATAAGCGTTGAGAAAGCTCTTGTAATCGCCGCCGGGGATGAAGCAAATCTCCTGCGAGTCTGGCTTGTTCGCCAGCAGCAGCCCGTATCCATGCGCCAGCGCGCGCACCTCGGGCTTGGTCAACCCGCCCAGCGGGAACAGCGTGTGGGCCAACTGCTCCTGGGTTAATCCGAAGAGAAAATAAGTCTGATCCTTGCTCGCATCGGCAGGCCGCTTCAAGATCCACCGCCCCCGCTCCGCATCGTACTCATTCCGCGCGTAGTGGCCGGTCGCGATGCTCTCTGCCCCAATTTGTCTCGCGGTCAGAAGCAGTTGATCGAACTTTAGGTGGTTGTTGCACAGGCTGCAGGGAATCGGTGTGCGTCCGGAAAGGTATTCATTCACGAAAGGCCGGATCACATCCCGCTCGAAACGCTCTTGCTGATTGACCACGTAGTAGGGAATGGACAGGATCTCAGCCACCCGTCGCGCATCGTAAACATCGTCAATCGAGCAGCATCGTCCCTGGACCTGTTCCGGCATACCTTCTTTGCCCGCCAGCCGCCGCTGATCCCATAACTGCATGGTCAGGCCAACAAGCTCATGTCCGTCCGCCTTGAGCATGGCGGCGACAGTCGATGAATCCACCCCACCCGACATTGCGACCGCGATCGTCATCGTGCCACCGCCGGCAGTTCCCGAACTCTGGCCACGTGGGCAGCTACCAGTTCGATCGCGCGGTCAACTTCCTCTTCGGTGGTGCGCCCGTGTAGGCTGAAGCGCACGCTGCCGCGTGCCTGGCTCGGAGACAGACCCATGGCTCCGAGCACGTGGGAAGGTTCGCTCGCACCGGATGAACAGGCTGCACCGCTGGATACCGCCAGCCCCTTAAGGTCAAGCGCGATGACGAATGCTTCACCGTCTAATGCATCGAAGCGCAAGTTTGCCGTGTTCGGCACCCGGGGAGCATCCCCGCCATTCACCGCGGCAGCGTATTCCCGCAAGCCCTTTTCCAGCCGGTCCCGCAAAACCCCCAGTCGCGCCGGCGCCCCATTGTCCGCGGCGTACTCTGCTGCCTTGCCCAATCCGGCGATGCCCGCGACATTCTCGGTGCCTGCGCGCCGCCGCCGCTCATGAGCTCCACCGGCGAACAACGGTTCCAGCCGAGTGCCGCGGCGAACGAAAAGCGCTCCCGTGCCTTGGGGTCCGTGCATTTTGTGGCCGGAAATGCTCAACAAGTGGCATCCGATCCTGTCCACTGCGATGGGAATTTTTCCTGCAGCCTGCACGGCATCCACGTGAAACCGGATGCCTGCCTCGGTCGCGATGCGTCCAATCTCCTCCACCGGCTGTAAAGTCCCAGTTTCGTTGTTGGCCATCATCACGCTGATAAGGCGAGTGTTAGGGCGCAAGGCGCGGCTCACGTCCTCGACCGCGACCAAGCCGTGGCGATCGACCGGAAGAAACTCGACTTCGGCTCCCTGTTCCTGCAGCCGTTGGGCCGCGTGCAGTACGGCGTGGTGCTCCACCGCGCTGGTGATCACGTGGTCCCCGCGCTTTACCGAACCAAAGACGGCCAGGTTGTCGCTCTCCGTTCCCCCGCTGGTAAACACAATCTCAGCTGGGCGGCATCCCAGGAACCGGGCAACACGGCCGCGTGCTTCCTCGACAGCAGCCCGAGCGCGCTGGCCTTCCTGATGAATGGAAGAAGCATTTCCGAACTGCTCCAGCAGAAATGGACGCATAGCGGCCGCCACCTCTGGCAGCAGAGGAGTGGTGGCATTTGCGTCCATGTAAATTCGCTGCATGTTCTTATTTTAAGCTTTTGATCGGCCCGGGACGAGAGAGATCCGGCGCCGTCCGGCGTTTGCCTCAAGCTATACTCGCTGCGAATTTGCTAGCCTGTCTTCTGCAACGCGTCTTGCCCGAAAGGATGTTCTACGTGAAATTCAAGTTCTGTAGTATCCCTGCTCTCGCAACCGTCGCCTTAACAACACTGTTCGCTGCCTCCGCCTTTGCCGCTCAGGCAAACCCGGGCGAAGTTTTTGGAAAACTTCTCAGTGGCCAGGAAAAGCAAGTCGTTGGACTCGCGGAAGCGATGCCCGCCGACAAGTACAGCTTCGCCCCGAGTACCGGTCAATTTAATGGAGTGCGCACCTTCGCTCAGCAGCTCACGCATGTTGCCGCAGCTCAGTACTTCTTCTTCGGCGCTTTTGGTGTCAAGCCGAGCATCGATCCCAAATCGCTCGAAAAGCTGACCAGCAAAGAGGAAGTCATCAAGGCTCTCAAGGACTCCTTTGAGTTTGCCCAGAAGGCGGCAGAAACAATGACCGCGCAAAATGCCTTTGAGGAAATTCAGGAGCGTGATGGCACAAATACCCGGGCGAGCATTGTTGCCTTCTCCCTCGCTCACACCAATGATCATTACGGGCAGATGATCGAGTACCTGCGCATGAACGGGGTTGTCCCTCCGGGCAGCCGCTAAGCCGGGTCGAGAGCGTTCTCTCGACAATCAAACTGCAGAACCCTCGGCTTCCCCGGTCGGGTGTTGTGACTTTTTCGCTTTGAAAGGGGCGGCGCGGGCTCAATGTGCGCGTGGGAATTAGCCCGAGGGAGGGGCCCAGGATTGCATCTTGGGTAATTTTCAGCCGTCCCTCACGGGACTGCATCATGTTCCTAAATTTTCCCCAGGACTTTCGTCCTGGGCTACTCTCAGCCGCCCGCTTCGGGGCTAATTTGCTTAAGCGACGCAGCAGATCGCAATAGGCTTCAAGCCCCGCCGCGCTCTTCCATCCGTTCGCCAGGAAGACACCCCTAAACTTCAAACAAAATTGTCATCTCGACCGAAGTGGAGAGATCTGCGGTTCGGTCCCATCCAGCCGCTGCACTCAAGCGAAAGGTAAGCCTCTAGGCTGACCGGGAATCGGCGAATTGCTCCCGGGTTATCTTTTTTCGATCGGAACGTATTTGGCCGGGTATTCCGGACCGATGTATTCCGCCCGGGGGCGAATTAACCGGTTGTCGTCCAGCTGCTCAATGACATGAGCCGCCCAACCAGAAATCCTGCTGATCGCGAAAATCGGCGTAAACAGGTCCAGGTCGATCCCCAGCATCGTGTAGGTAGAAGCGGAATAAAAGTCCACATTGGCGTTGAGCTTCTTCTCCGCCAGGATGTACTTCTCGATGGCTCGCGACATCTTGAACCATTTCGTGTTTCCCGAAGACTCTCCCAGTTGTTCAGACATCTTGCGCAAGTGGGTCGCACGCGGGTCTTCGGTGTGGTACACGCGATGGCCAAAACCGGAAATCTTCTTTTTCTGCGCCAGTTGTCCCGCCACGTAATCCACCGGGTCCAGACCTTCCTTGTCGATCGAAAACAGCATCCGCATAACCGCCTCGTTGGCCCCTCCGTGCAGCGGGCCTTTAAGGGCGCCAATGGCCCCGGTGATCGCGGAATGAATATCGGAGAGGGTTGCGGCAATGACCCGGGCGGCAAACGTCGAGGCATTCAATTCGTGGTCGGCATGCAGAATCAGGGCGACATCGAAGGTCTTGGTCGCCGTCGCGGAGGGCTTTTCTCCGTTCAGCATCCACAAAAAGTTCGCCGCATGACTGAGCGTGGGATCCGGTTCCACCACTGCCTTACCTTTGCGTAGTCGGTCATAAGCGGCCACCAGCATCGCGATCTGCGACGTCAGCCGGAAACTCTTCCTTACATTGCCGTCGTGCGCGCTGTCGCTCTCATCCGCATCGTAGAAGCTCAGAGCCGAAACTGCGGTGCGCAAAACCTCCATCGGATTGGCGGTCGAAGGGAACGAACGCAGCAAGTCGATGACCTTGGGATTCAGCTGCCGGGATGCGACAAGTTTCTTCTCGAAATCGGCCATTTGGCTTTTCGTGGGAAGCTTGCCAAACCACAGAAGATAGGTAGTTTCCTCAAATGTCGACTTCTCCGCCAGCTCGTGGATATCGATCCCCCGGTAGGCCAGCACACCCGCATCGCCATCGATCCAGCAGACGCCCGAATTCGCCGCTACCACCCCTGCAAGTCCCTTGCCGACCACAGCCGCCGTAGACATTTGAACGCTCCTATTCTCTTTTAAGATGCCGGTCAGTCTGTCTGTTTATAGCGCAGCGCTCCGAGCGTTGTCACGGTCGGGGTTCCCGGCAGCTCGCTGCTGGGGTGGGGTGACTACCCGCGGATTCTCATCGTCCCGGCCGAAAGGCGGCCAGCGACACGGAAGGCGTTTCGCCCTGGAGCAGTTCGCGCACAATCACCCCCGTCGCCGGAGCCAGCAGGATCCCGTTACGAAAGTGTCCTGTTGCCACCCACACCCAGGATCGGGGTTGTCCTGGGCTCGCCCCGCCGGTTTCCCCCGCGGTTCCCTCGGCACGCCCAATGACGGGTAAGCCGTCCCTCGTTCCCGGCCTTAGACCGGCCCAGGTTTCCGCCACCCGCCCGGACTCAATGGGAGGCCATACATCTGCAGCTTGGGCCAGCAGACTTTCCACAATCTCAGGATCCACCCGGCGGTCGAATCCCACTTGCTCTACGGTCGAGCCAATAACGATTTCGCCATGCCCCCGAGGTACCAGGTACACTTCCGGGGTCCGAAGCACATATGGCAGGTCGATCGGTGGATCCACGATCACCTTGAAAATCTGTCCTTTCCACGGTCCGACCCCGGCGGCGGGCTGGCGCTGCAGGCCAGGATGCTCCACCTGTCCCGACCACGCGCCGCAGCAGTTCACGAATGCGCCGGCGCGCATTGCGCCATTCCCTGTGTTGACTTCGACAAATCCCGCATGGCTTTCGACGGAAAGGACTTCCGTGCCTTCCTGCAGGTCGACACCTGCCGCCGCCACGGCCCGCGGAAGGGCGGCGCAAAGATCCCGCGGATCGAGGCTGATTTCCTCCATCCAGAAAAATGAGCGTCCCTTCGTTTTCAATCCCGGAAGGCGCCTTTCCGCCTCCTCCGCGCTCAGGGGTGTCGAGTGCCCGTTGCTCTCGCCGCTTACGAGCGATGCAAGGGTCCGGAGGGGCACAGAACACCCTGAGAGCTCCTCAATCCTGCGCAGGTACTCCGGGTAAAGGCGGATGCTGAGCTCAGCCAGGTCGGCCAGCTCCGGTGGATGATCGGGATCGTGCGCCGACAACATGCCGGCCGCTGCCCAGGAAGCCTCGCCCATGGCCCGGCCCTTCTCGAGTACGCGTACCCGAAAGCCGCTCCGTGACAGTTCCAATGCGGCGGACAGCCCAATAATTCCGGCTCCCCCAACGATGACATCCATCGGCTCCACTCGTCCATTGTAGGATGAGAGGGTACACACGATGGCAGTCGAAGAGAGGTCAGATCGCATGAGCGACGATAGCTTGGAAGGGGTTGAACGAACTCACTCGGGCGTCTTTATAGCCCTGGTTGGCTTTGCGGTGTTGGCGTCCGCCGCTGGGTTGATTTGGAGCTACACCCTGGAAAATCGCCTGGAGAAGTCTCAGGCCGCGCTGGTCAACGCACAGCAGCAGAATGACAAACTGGCCGAAAGTCTCAATGAGACCAACGCCAAATTGCGCGTGACCTCCGAAACCCTGGGACAGAGCGTGGGGCTTACCCAGCGCCAACTGGAAGCCCGCGCCAGCGAATTCCTCAAGCGCCAGCAGGCAGAAACCGCCCGCCTGGAGAAAGAGCAGCAGGCGGCGCAGGCAGATGCCCAGAAACAGATTGGCGCGGTCTCGAGCGATGTCTCCTCCGTCAAGACAGATGTCGGCGGCGTCAAGACGGACGTGGCCGCGACCAAGAACGAATTGGCAAATGCCGAATCCCAGCTGAAGCGCGTGACCGGCGATCTTGGGGTTACCAGCGGCTTGGTGGCCACCAACGGGAAGGAACTCGAAATCCTCAAGCACAAGGGCGATCGCAACTACTACGATCTGAACCTGACCAAGGGAGCCAAACCGACTCCCCTCTCCGGCATCAGCCTATCGCTCAAAAAGGCCGACCAGAAGCACTCCCGCTACACCTTGCTGGTGGAATCCGACGACAGGAAGATCGAGAAGAAGGACAAGAGTCTCGATGAGCCCGTCCAGTTCTACACCGGCAAGGACAAGCTTCTGTACGAAGTGGTCATAAACACAATCAACAAGAATCAGGTGGTCGGCTATCTGGCAACGCCCAAGAACGCTCCGGGCGGGCAGTGAGCCGCAACCGCGCCTGATGAACAAACCCGCGCTCGCGGAATTCTCACCCTAAACTTAAAGATTGACGTTGCCGTGGTTCGAGGCCCTACGGGCCTCGAACCAGCAGATATTCTCGACAACCAGGCAAAGCAAACGTTACTGCCGGGGGATCGGTATTTCCAGGTTCTTCTGGTGCATAAACGACACAACCACCATGGCTGATTGCAGCGTTTTCCACTGCTCCCGGGCGATTGAGTAGTTGAAGATCGTCAGCCCCTGAACCGATTGGCCAGGACTCAGCGTGGTATCCCGGGGGATTGACTCCGCTCGCAGGTAAGACAGCGACGGATATGCCTGGAACACCCGGTCCATATCTTTATTGCCTGCCGTCACGTTGGTTTGTTCGGTACCGTCCGGCAGCTTGATAGCGGAGGAAATATCCTGCAGGAAAAGAGGGATGTTGGTCTGATTGGTGACCTTGATCTTGGCCAGAATCAGCAACTGATCGTAGAATTCGCCCGAGCCCTGCATCCCATCGGTCCCACCGCCGCTGTTGACCAGCGTATGAACCGGGTAGAAGTTTACGGTAAGGACTGTGCCTGAGGCGACTGGCGGTTTTTGCCCCAGGTACACGTACAGCCCGATCGCCACGCTCACCGCGACGGCTGCGATGATCAGGGTCTTGAGCGCGCTGCGGAATGGATGCGGAGGATCGACCTGCGCCAAATTTGGCCCGGGGCCGGACACGGCCGAAGTTTCAACGGAATCGGTCACGTCGCTCACCTCAACAAATTTTAGTCCAATATATAGACGGTCAGAAGTTACTAAAGAGGGCCGTCTCTTCAGAGAAATGGCAAATCCTCTACACTGGAGGCAGAAGCATGCGAATCCTGATTACCGGCAAGAACGGGCAGGTGGGAACTGAGCTCGCGCGGCTGTACCACTCCCGTGGCAATGTCATTCTGGCCGGGCGAGAGGAATGCGATCTCAGTCGCGAGCAACTGATCCGCGACACCGTTCGCCGGATAAAGCCCAACATCATCATCAACGCGAGCGCGTATACCGCTGTGGACCTGGCCGAAAAAGAGCGCGACCTCTGCTTCGCGGTCAATGCCGTCGCTCCAGGCGTGTTGGCTCACGAGGCTGCTCAACTGGGTGCCCTTCTCATCCATTACTCCACCGACTACGTGTTCAACGGGCAAAAGGCCGGGCCCTACCTCGAGAGCGATCCCATCGACCCGATCAACACCTATGGAGCCTCGAAGGCCGCTGGTGAGTCGGCGATCGTCCAGGCAGGCGGCCGCTATCTGGTCCTCCGAACGAGCTGGGTGTATGCCGCACATGGCAAAAATTTTCTTCGCACCATGCTCCGGCTCGGTGCTGAGAAGCCGGAACTGCGGGTGGTCGAAGACCAGGTAGGCGCGCCGACCTCGGCGGCTGCCATCGCGGCGGTCAGCAAACGGCTCGCCGAACAGCATGAGGACAATGCCCAATCTGTGGTATCCGGCATTTATCACATGACAGCCGGCGGCTCGACCTCATGGTATGGTTTTGCCGGCGCCATTTTTCGCGCGGCTGCTCTTGATAAAAAGCCCCGCGTGCACCCCATCCCCTCTTCAGAATTTCCAACTCCCGCAAGACGGCCCGCCAACTCCGTGCTTTCCAATGACAAATTCGCAAAGACCTTTGCTTTCCGCATGCCTGGCTGGCAGCAGCAATTGGACGAAGTAATGGCCACCATGACAGCGACCAACGAGGTGAATGGATGAAGGCGGTAGCCACAGCCATCCCGGATGTGAAACTGATTGAGCCCAGAGTCTTCGAAGACAGCCGCGGGTTTTTTTTCGAAAGTTACAATGAGCGCGTACTTGCGGGATTGGGGATTTCCGGCCCCTTCGTCCAGGACAATCAGTCGTTCTCCCACAAGGGTGTGGTGCGCGGGCTGCATTACCAGGTCGAGCAGGCCCAGGGAAAGCTCATTCGCTGTCTTACCGGAGAGATCTTCGACGTTGCCGTGGACATCCGCCGCAATTCTCCTACCTTCGGAAAGTGGGTGGGAGAGGTCCTCAGCGGCGCGAATCGCCGCATGCTGTGGATCCCTGCCGGCTTCGCTCACGGCTTTATGGTCCTTTCTGACGGGGCGGACGTCCTCTATAAGGCGACTGATTTTTATGCTCCGCAGCATGAGCGAACCATTCTCTGGAACGATTCCACTTTGAATATCGCGTGGCCGCACCAGCAAGACGCGATTCTCTCTTCCAAAGATCTGGCAGGTTCCAGGTTGGAGGAGGCAGAGGTTTACCAGCAATGGGCGGCTGTCAAGTAGCGCTTGGCGTAGCAAAGGGTGCTGCAAAAATCTGGTTCAGCGCCTGTGCCGTTCTCTTCATCTCGTACCGCGCCTGAAAACAAGCGAGGCCGTTGCCAATCATTCTGCGCCGCGCCTCCGGCTGCATTGTCAGCAGCGACGTCATCGACCGGTAAGTCCCGTCGACACTATCGGCATTGACAATTCCCGCCTCATCCCCAGCAATATCCGGCCAGATATTCACTTTGTCTGAGATCAGCACAGGCAGTTCGCAAGCCAACGCCTCCACCACGGCAACCCCGAAATTCTCCTGGTGTGACGGCAGCACGAAAGCATCTGCCGCGTAGAATGCTCCCCATTTGCCATCGCCCTCGAGCATTCCGGTAAAGTGCGTGCGCCGTCCGATTCCGAGGCGTTCCGCCTGGGCCTCGAGCTGCGGCCGCAATCCTTCTTCGTCGGGGCCGGCGATCACAAGATCGAGCTCGCCATAAGCGCCTGCCAGGCGTGCGAAGGCTTCGAGTAACAGATCGCACCCCTTCTTGCGATGAATCCGTGACAGGAACAGAAAGAACCTGCGCTGGCGCAACTCGGGATATCGCTTGAGAAACAGCTCCCGCTGCGCAGCGCGATCGCCTTCAGGCGCCGAGGTGCCAAAAGAGACAACAGCCGGATTCCACCTGTGCGGCCAAAACGTGCGCACCGCGCAGTCACGTTCCGTGGGCGTGGTGAAGCAAACCGCTTTGGCATCGCTCAGGACACGATGCTCGCGCAGCAGCCAATACACCTGCTTCTTCGCATGCTTTAAGGGGAAAGCTCGCTTGAAGTAGGGGTCCAGCATGCCGTGCGGGAACACGGCATAGGGAACGCGTCCGCGAACCATGCGATACGTTCCATAGCTGTGCCATTGCCACAAGCCATGGATCACAACGCCATCAAAGCGCCCCACATTGTCTTTGAGCCACGGCTGCAGCCTCGCGGTAAACCTATACTTACCCCGGGCCGGGCCCAGCGCGTGCACGGGAAACTCTTGCTGCTGCACATACGATTTCCCGGGGTCATCCAGGCATACTAACTCCACTTGACTCCCCCCGCTCTGAGCCAGTTTGCGAATGCCTTCGGTCGTTCCTCCCGCTGCCGGCGCTATCGACGCCACCACATGCAACAGTCGCTTAGGTAGCGGATCAGATTCGTATCCATCCATGGTTTCAGTCAAGATACCAGCCGGCGGCATAAAATGAGAGCACGGAGCGACCCCGCTTGAAACGAGCCTTGATCACCGGCATTACCGGTCAGGACGGCGCCTATCTCGCCGGGTTCCTTTTAAAGAAAGGGTACGAAGTGCATGGCATCAAGCGCCGCACTTCTTTGCTCAACACCAACCGCATCGACAACCTCTACGAGGATCCGCACCAGAAAAGTCGCCGGCTGATCCTTCACTACGGCGACATGACCGATTCGAGCAGCCTGGTTCACGTGGTCGAAAAGGTGCAGCCTGACGAGATCTACAATCTGGCCGCGCAGAGTCATGTGCAGGTTTCGTTCGAAGAACCGGAATACACCGCCAATTCCGACGCTTTAGGCACATTGCGGCTGTTGGAAGCGATTCGCATTCTCCGGCTTGCACAGAAGGCGCGCTTTTATCAAGCCTCCACCTCCGAGATGTATGGGCTGGTGCAGCAGATACCGCAGTCGGAAAGGACGCCTTTCTACCCGCGCTCGCCCTACGGTTGTGCCAAGCTCTACGCCTACTGGATCACCGTGAACTACCGTGAATCCTATGGCCTGTATGCCTGCAATGGCATCATGTTCAACCACGAATCGCCCCTGCGTGGCGAGACCTTCGTCACCCGCAAAGTCACTCGAGGTCTGGCTCGCATCAAGCTGGGCCTGCAGCCGAAGCTCTATCTGGGCAATCTCGATTCCAGGCGTGACTGGGGACACGCTCGCGACTACGTCGAGATGCAATGGCTGATGCTGCAGCAGCAGCGGCCCAGCGACTACGTGATTGCCACCGGCGTGCAGTACAGCGTCCGCGATTTTGTCACTATTGCTGCGGCATGTCTGGATATTCACCTCGAGTGGAAGGGAAGCGGCCTGCGGGAACAGGCCTATGACCAGCATGGCAACGCAATCGTCGCTGTGGATCCGCGTTACTTCCGGCCGGCCGAGGTGGAGACGTTGCTCGGGGACGCGACTAAGGCGCGCACAGAGCTGGGCTGGTCACCCCGCACCGACTTCCGCGCCCTGGTAGAGGAGATGGCCATCGAGGATCTCAAAGCCGCGGAGCGCGATGCCCTGGTAACCCGGCACGGTTACGCCGCATATAACCATCACGAATCCTGATCGGAACAGGACACCTGGCGGAGCAAACCATGGAAAAAGATAGCCTGATCTATGTAGCCGGCCATCTCGGTCTGGTGGGATCGGCCATCTGCCGCAGCTTGAGGCGGCAGGGCTTTCAGCAGCTCTTGCTGCGCACTCGCACCGAGCTCGACCTGACTGATGCGGCCACGGTACGGCGCTTCTTCGAGCAGGAACGTCCGCGATATGTCTTTCTTGCCGCGGCCAAAGTCGGCGGCATCCTGGCCAACGACATGTATCCCGCGGACTTCATCCGCGAAAATCTCATAATCCAGACCAACGTTATTGAGGCCGCCTACCGCAACGAAGTAGATCGTCTCTTATTTCTTGGCTCCTCCTGCGTCTATCCCAAGCTGTGCCCGCAGCCAATCAAGGAAGAGTATCTCCTGACCGGGCCTTTGGAGCCGACCAATCGCCCCTATGCCCTGGCTAAGATCGCAGGAATTGAAATGTGCTGGTCCTACAACCGGCAATACCAGACTCGCTATCTGTGCGCGATGCCATCGAACCTTTATGGCCCGGGCGACAATTTCGATCCCCAGAAGTCGCACGTGCTGCCCGCCCTGATCCGCAAGGTGGCGCAGGCCAAGGCCATGGGGGAAAAGCAGATTGTCGTATGGGGCACCGGTACGCCGCGCCGCGAGCTGACGTTTAGTGAAGACCTGGCGGATGCCTGCGTCTTCCTTATGAACCTCGACAACCCAACCTATGCTTCCCTCATAAGCGATCTGCCGTTGATCAACATCGGAACCGGCAAGGATGTGACCATACGTGAGCTTGCCCAGCAGGTTTGTACCGCGCTCGGTTTCACCGGCGACATGGTCTTCGACACCACTCGTCCCGACGGAACACCGCAGAAAGTCCTGGATGTAACCCGCATGTTCAGCCTCGGCTGGACGCCCAAAACATCCCTGGCGCAGGGCATTGCTCTCACCTACGAAGCCGCCCGCTCGCAGATTGAGACCGCGATAGCGCGATAGACGAAGGGAAGCTGTGCCTCGTGGGCACGCGGATGCCCCTTACCGGCAATCTGTTCCCTTTTCCGGCCCGCAATTAATAACTTAATCCTTGGTTACGCGATCGCCAAAGCCAGCTCTCGACGACGATCCAGTTGATCGAAAAGCCAATCCAGAAGGCAATCCCGAAGAATTGCTGTGGCTGGAGATGGGTAAGTTGGCTTGTGGCAAAAAAGACTCCCATTACCGGTCGGGTCGTCGCAATACCGAGCAGGACCCCGGATCCTCTCAGCAGCCATCGGCGTTTCAATAACCAGTCGCCTTGCCGCTTGTAGTTCCAGGCCTGTGCTAGAGAGAACAGGAACAACGAATTGTAGAAAAGAACCGCGCTACGCTCGACCCATCCGCCGACGGAGTATGTGCTCATGGCATAGGCTGTCAAACCCACGATGGCCCCGAGCGGGAATAGCCACCGCTCGGGCCACATCAGGTGCGAAAATCTCCGCAGGAAAACCAGCGGCAGAAGAATCACAAAAGCAGCCGCGGGCAGAATGTGGGCCAGGGTCAGAGCGGCGTGGGAAACGAACACGCCGTCGAGTTCCACCATCTGCGGAGGTCCGGAGCGCGCAGGCCACGCAAGCGCAAGCACGCGCCGGATCACTACCGCGAGCGCGATGACGATGCAGATCCAGAAGCCCGTCCGCATCCAGATCGGTATGGACATCCCGGGTGTCGCCCCAACATTTGTGCTCGGTTGGTTCCGTTGTGGCAGCATGACTAGCCCTCGACGCGGGCGGCTTTGCCGGCTTTTGTCAGAGCCAGCGAAGCCAGGAGCATCCATAGGAACCCGGCAAAACGCGTCACCGGGATAAAGAAATTCGCCGGATAGGTAATCAGGCTGAACCAGGAAAGCTCGCCGGCGACGGCAATAAGCATGCCGAAGACCGTCATCCAGCGCGGAAGCAGCCGCATGAAATAGCAGGTAATGGAAACCCCGGCAGCCAACAGGCCGAATCCGATGGCGTACATCGCTCCCCCCGAAAGAAAGCTGAAGAAGAGCATTGCCTTCACGACAGATGCTGAAACCGTGACTTCAGACACAGACAAAATCCAGCCCGTCATGCCGGACAGGAACAGCGAAAAAGCGGCTGTCAGGCCTCCGAACTGGGCAATCTGAGTACCGGCCGCTCGCACCCCCAAGTACTGCAACAAGCTCACGACCGTTACCGTGAAGATGCCCAATGGAACGGCTGAGCCGAGGAGAAAGAAGTTGCCCACGCGCAAAGCCGTCGGGCTTTGCGCGCAGAAAGCGCGGATCTGTTCAGCGGGAGCAAAGGGCGTTACATAGGCCGATCCATGACGGAGCAGCGCCGCAGCGACTAAGCCCGAGGCGAACAGGACGATATGCGT
>JBARKD010000030.1:0-1794 GCA_049800615.1 Acidobacteriaceae bacterium
GCCGCAAAGTGAGTTGCGCGCGATCACCCAGGTGCCGAGCGGCCGATTGTTGATCGCGACCTATGGCGGGGTCGCGGCATTTGACGGTCTGCATTTCAGTCCGATCCGCGTGGACGCAAAGGACCCGGCCGCCAGCGAGCCGGTCAACTGCCTGCTCGTAAGTCGCAGCGGCGACCTATGGATCGGTACGGATGACCGGGGAATCATCCGTCAGACCGCAGGAGCCGCCATCAACGTCAGTGAGCAGGCAGGGTTTTACCAGGAGCGTATTCGCGGCCTGTTCGAGGACGCAACGGGCACCATCTGGGCGGCTACCCACGATGGCATAGAGCGAATCACGATGCACGGGGGAAGCCAATCCATCGAGCTGCTCGACAAACTCGGCCCGGTCTCGGGTGATATCACTACGCCGTTTGCGGAAGATGGGCGTGGCGGGATCTTTGTGCTCACCTCCGACGGAGTTTTTCACCTTACCTCGCAGGGTATGCATACTCATGTTCTGGAACACCACGAACTGCACCATAAGACGAGGGGTGATGCGGTAGGAATCTACTATGACCGCCAGGGTGTGTTGTGGATCGGCCTGCGTGACGGACTGGTGCGGTTGACGCCCGCCGTTGGAAAGGCAAAGCGCAAGGCAGGCGAGGAATATACCCAGGAGGCTGTGCCAGGATTTCTGCACGAAGTCACGGCGCTGGTGGGCGATTACCAGGGGAACATGTGGGTTGGTACCCGCAACAACGGGCTCTGCCGAGTCTCGGGCTCGAGTTTTTCCTGCTGGTCGAGCAAGGATGGCCTGGCTGACGACTTTGTGCGCTCGCTGTACGAAGACGATGAGCACAATCTATGGGTCGGCCTCTCCAGTGGCGGCCTGGCCCGATGGCGCATCGCGACCATGATTCCCCTGCGGGATGAGCCGCGGCAGTTGCGCGAAGCGCAGCCCGCCGCGATCCTGGAGGACCACAATGGAGATTTATGGATTGGCACCTGGGGCAGCGGATTATTCCGCCTTAAGCAGGGAAGATTTCTACGCGAGGTTCCGCCAGGAAACTCCACCGCGATCCGAACGCTCGCGGAAGACGCTGCCGGGAATGTTTGGATAGGTACCTGGTTCAATGGACTATACCGCTACAACGGAGCCGGCTTTCAGCAGATCCTACTAGGGCATGAAACGCTCACCGATGCCGTGAGTGCCCTCCTAAGTGACAAACAAGGTGGCTTCTGGGTGGGTACATACACTGGATTGCTGCACTACGCAGACGGGGTTCCGGCGAAGAACAAAGGCATACTCCTGCTGAAAGACAAACTGATCACCTGCCTGGCGCAAAGCGATGACGGGTCCATTCTGGTGGGCACGTCAGCCGGACTCTATCGCGTGCTGGGCGACAAGGTTCGCATGGTGGAAGGTCTTTCTCATCCCTACGTGCTCTCCATCTCCATCGACAATGCCAGAAACGTGTGGGTGGGCACCAAGGGCGGAGGACTCGACTGGCTCAAAGGCGACCATCCTTTTCATATGGATATGATGAACGGGTTGGTGGACTACACCATTTTCTCTGTACTTGATAACGGACAGGGATTTCTGTGGATGGCTACTTCACACGGGATCGTCCGAGTAAAACGGCAGCAACTTGAAGAACTGGCGCAGCAGAAACGAAAGACGCTGGATTACGTTCTACTGGGCAAGGCTGACGGCATGCCCAGCAGCGAGTGTCTTGGAGTAGCTCAACCAAACTCCATCCGAGCGAAGAGTGGCAGCCTGTGGTTTGCCACTGCCAAAGGTCTGGTTCATAC
>JBARKD010000031.1:0-9698 GCA_049800615.1 Acidobacteriaceae bacterium
ATTTTTGTATCAGGGCCCGACTTCAGTCGGGCCGTAAATGATTCAGAATACGTCGGGCTTTACAGGCTGCGGAAAAACGCGCCGAAGCAACGAGCGAGGCGCTAGATAATGTATCCCTGCCTAGACAGGTGGCTACGCCTGGTAGGCTTGTCGAGCCGCTGCGTTGTTTTTCCGCAGCCTGTTTAGCCCCTGCTTCATGTCGCTCTTGCTCGATCCCGATTTTTTCCGCAGCCAGCTTACAGAGTCGCCGGCTGAATTTCGGTGATCGTTCGCTTGAGTTGGCCGCAGGCGGCATAGATGTCCCGGCCCCTGGGTCTGCGCAGAAAGGCGGGCACGCCGGCCGCAATGAGTCTTTGCTGAAAAGCGGCCACTTGCTCCGGCTCCGGCATCGCATAGTCAAGCCCGGGACCAGGATTCCAGGCAATGAGATTCACTTTGACCGGCATCGGAGCGCGGCGCGCCAGCGCAATCAACCGATCGGCGTGCATCAAGCCATCATTGAGCCCGCCCAGCAGCACGTACTCGAAGGTGACTCGCTCTCTGGGCCGCAGCGGTAATTGTCCGGCCGCCTCGATGACCTCTTCGATTTTCCACTTGCGCGTGAGGGGCATGATGCCCTCGCGGGTCGCATTGTCAGCCGCGTTCAGGCTGATGGCGAGCCGAGGCCGCACCTCCTCCGTGGCCAGACGCAGGATGCCCGGCACGATGCCGGAAGTAGAAACCGTCATCCTCGACTGGGACAATCCAGCTTCGTTCACCAGCAAGCGCACCGCGGCCATGAACTCGTCGTAGTTCAGAAACGGCTCGCCCATGCCCATAAAGACCAGATTGATTCGATCCCTGCCGACCTGCACGGCATGCTCTTCCAGTACCGCGATTACCTGGCCGGCAATCTCAGCTGCCGTTAAGTTTCTTTTAAGTCCAAGTTTTGCGGTGAGGCAAAATTGGCAATTCACGGCACAACCGACCTGGCTGGAAACACAAATGGTGGCTCGTTGGCCTCCCTCCAGATCCCCCTCCTCAGCCCCGTCACCACCCGGCATCCATACCGTCTCGACGGTCTCACCATCCCGGCAGGCAACCAGGTAACGTTCGGTTCCGTCGACTGAGCGGAACGTCTGGACAAGCCGCGGCCTCTCAATACTCCAGCCGGCGGCGGCAAGTTCCTGGCGCAGGACCCCAGGCAAGGTCAAGACTTTGGTGAGATCCCCAATCCGCTGCTGGAACATGGCCTTAAGTAACTGGCCGGCTCGGTACGGGGGCTGGTTAAATTCCCCCATGACTTCCGTAAGTTGTTGACGAGAAAGGCCAAATAGATTCCTGGAGGAACTAGTTACCGGATCCTCCGATAGCGCGACGAGATGTTCCCGGCCAGGCATGAACGGGCCAATGAGGCTCAATTCGCAGCATAGCACCCGTTTTGGCGCGAGGAAATCCGCTCCGGGCTCCGGTAAAGCCGATACACTAGGACGGTGACAGAACGCAGCATTCGACGTACGGTCCTTCCCTCCGGCTTAACTATCCTGACTGAGCGCATGGAGCATATCCGGTCAGTTGCCATGGGTGTCTGGATTCGCGCTGGGTCCCGTCATGAGGTGCCGGAACTGAATGGCATTTCGCATTTCGTCGAACACATGGTGTTCAAGGGAACACGCTCGCGATCCGCAAAGCTCATCGCGCGCGAGGTGGACGCCATTGGCGGGAACCTGGATGCGTTCACCGGCAAAGAAACCATCTGCTTCAATATCAAGGTCCTCGACGAGCATGTGCCGGTGGCCCTCGATGTGCTTTCCGACCTCGTCCTGAATCCGACGTTCAACCAGGAAGACATCTCGCGCGAACGCGGGGTCATTCTCGAAGAAATCAAGATGGATGAGGATAATCCGGACTACCTCGTGCATGAGATCTTCACCCAGAATTTCTGGAAAGACCATCCGCTGGGAAAGCCAATTCTTGGCACGAAGGAAACGGTGCGCCGCTTCGAACAGAACACGTTGTTCGACTACTACGGCAAGCGCTTCAACGGCAGCAACATGGTCCTATCCGCTGCCGGGAACCTGGAACACGATGCGTTTGTCGACCTGGTTGCCCGCCGCTTTGACCGGATTGCGCCCGACGCAGGCGATATGGAGGAGACTGAGCCGCATACCGTCTCGAAGATCGTGTTGCGTAACAAGAAAGCGCTGGAACAGGTTCAGCTCTGCCTGGGCGTGCCTTCGCCGCCTCTGGCCCACGAGCTGCGATATGTAACTCTGCTTCTCAACACCGTTTTGGGCGGGGGGATGAGTTCCCGGCTTTTCCAGACCGTGCGCGAAGAACGTGGACTTGCCTACTCCATCTTCAGCGATCTGAATCCCTATCGCGATACCGGTTCTCTGTGCGTCTATGTAGGAACGTCTTCCAGCCACTGTCTGCAGGTAATTGAGTTGATTATGAGCGAGTTCCGTCGCATGAAATCCGAGGCCCTGCCCGAAGATGAGCTTCGCCGCTCTAAGGATCAACTTAAGGGCAACATCATTCTCGGCCTCGAAAGCTCCTCATCGCGGATGTCCAACCTGGCTCGGCAAGAAATGTACTTCGAACATTTCTTCGGTGTGGACGAGATCATGGAGAAGGTGGAAACCGTAACCAGCGAGCAGGTAATGGAAATGGCTCAGCAGCTCTTTGACCCCGACAAGGTCGCGGTCACACTTCTGGGCCGGCTTGATGGGCTCAGGGTGACACGTGGCCAGCTGGCTTGCTGATTTTGGGAAAGATGCAGGAATGAGCGTTTCTTCGTTCATCTGCGTCCATCTTGTTCTTGATAAACTTGTAGCGACTCGACGGGGCGACTTCACTCTGTAGCTGCCGGATAAACGAGAAGGTCCATCATGCGGAACCGTAATACCACCTCCCCTAATCAACCGCGCCAGCGCGGCTTCACGCTGATGGAACTGCTCATCGTGATGTCCATCATGATCATTCTGATGTTGATCGCGATCCCCAACTTCATCAGCATGAAAGCGCAGGCGGACGAGACGTCGGCTATCCAGTCGCTCCGTGCCATCTATCAGGCACAGATTCAGTACCAAACGAATTATCCTGCCAATGGTTTCGCTTGCGCCCTTTCCGCGCTCGGCGGAAACACGACTGCGGGCCCACCCAGCGCCACGGCAGCCCAGGTGCTCCAGGGAGATCTAGCCGTCGGGCAGAAGTCCGGATACACCTTCAACATCGTGAACTGCACCAAGGTCACGGTGAACAACCAGGACATGTTCACCTCGTATGAGGCGACTGCGGTTCCGCAGTCAATAGGGAAATCGGGACATCGTGGCTTCTGCATCGACCAGGCCGGGGAGATCAAGGCTGATCCTGCAGGGGGCACCAATTGCACCCAGGCCATCCAGTAGCAAGCCGTAGCCTGGTCTGCACCCGAATTTTGCTCCTGACGCTGTGTCTTTTGCCGCGAACGGGATACTGTGCCGATTCCGCTCAGCAGTTGGCGCAGCGGGTGGACAAGTATTACAACAGCCTGCGCTCGCTCCGGACATCCTTTACCGAGACCTTCGACGGCATGGGAATTCATCGCCAGGAAAGCGGCGCCCTGCTGCTGCGCAAGCCGGGAAAGATGCGTTGGAGTTATGACCATCCGGCCGGCAAGCTGTTTGTCCTCGATGGCAAATATGCCTGGTTCTATACCCCGGGCGACGCGCAGGTGATGCGGGTGGCCGCATCGCAGATGGATGACCTTCGCTCACCACTGCGCTTCCTTCTGGGACACACGCAGCTCGAAAAGGAGTTGGACCAGTTGACTTTGAGCTCGACTCCCGACGGGCTCGAGCTTTCCGGGATACCCAAAGGCGTGCGCAACCGGGTGGCGAAGATTGTGCTGGGTGTTCACCAGGACGGCATGATTTACTCCATGCACATCATCGAGACAGATGGAGCGGAAACGGCGTTTTCGTTCACGGACAGCCAGGCGGACGCGCCCGCCTCCAACGCGGAATTCGTCTTCCATCCGCCGCAGGGAACTCCGGTTGTTGACGGCCTGCCCCCGATTTAACCGGAAGAATCTCTTTAAGTTTGAAGCGGCGGGGCTTTTAGAGTCTGCGTGAGAACTGCACACCGAGTCCCGCAGGGACGGCTGATAATAGCCCAGGACGTCAAGTCCTGGGTAAACCGAATCGGAAGCGATCCAGTCCCGTAAGGGACGGCTGAAAATACCCAGGATGTAATCCTGGGGCGCTGCTGGCCCCTATTACGGGACCAAATCTGCGTAAGGTAGTTCTCACGAAGACTCCTCTAGCCCAGCAGCCAGATAGTACTTGTAATCTGCCACTATGCGGATCAATGCCCTGATTGCTTCCCTCGCATGCCTTGTTGCGCTTGCCGCCGGAGGACAGACCAGCGGGCCCTGGGAGCTGGAGAGCAGCGGGTCCACTGCCGGTCTGCGGGGGATTTATAACGTGGGCGGCGGCGTGGTCTGGACCGGCGGTACAGGCGGCACGGTCCTGCGCAGTGAGGACACCGGCTACCTTTGGCAGCAATGTACCACTCCGCCCGGCGCCGTCAAGCTGGACTTCCGGGGCATCTGGGCGTGGGACGCGGAAAATGTCCTGGTGCTGTCGAGCGGACCCGGTGACCAATCCCGGCTTTACCAGTCCACCGATGGCTGCAGCAGCTGGAAGTTGGTCATGACAAATACCGATTCGGCCGGTTTCTGGGACGGGATCCTGTTCTTCGACGGCAAACGTGGCGTCATCTACGGCGATCCAGTAAAGGATGCCGCGGGTGATTCCGTGCTTCCTCTACACATGACGTTGGACGGAGGAAGCACCTGGAAATTCGACCCTTCGAGCCCTCGGGCGCTACCGGGAGAATCCATTTTTGCCGCCAGCAACAGCGCTATGAGCGTCCAGCAAGGGACCGTCTGGCTGGGCATGAGCAAGGCCAGGGTATTGCGCCGAACCGGAACCGCTCCGTGGGAGCGTACGCAAACGCCGCTGGCAAGCGGAAATGACTCTTCCGGCGTCTTTTCCGTAGCGTTTCGCGACCGGGAGCATGGGATCGCAGTCGGTGGGGACTATCGCAAGCCGGCGGCAACATCCGGCACGGCCGCATATACCTCCGATGGCGGAAAACACTGGGGCGTCCCAGGCAAATTCCCCCATGGCTACCGTTCTGCAGTGGCCTGGGACGCACAAGACCAGGCCTGGATCACGGTAGGCAGCAATGGGTCCGATATCTCGTATGACGACGGTGCGACCTGGCAATGGCTCGATGGTGGTAATTGGAACGCTCTCAGCCTTCCGTGGGCTGTCGGACCCAATGGCCAGATTGGTAAGCTGGGGACGCTTCCGGCCAGGCACACGAAAGCGGCAGACGGAGTATCCCGGTAAAATGAGTGGGGGCTCATGGCAGAGTTCGTAATCAAGCTGGCGGATGAGCGAGGGCGCGTCCAGGAGCAGGTGCAGGTCGCCGGCTCGGCCGATGAGCTGCGCAACCGGTTTACTCAGGCCGGTTATTACGTCTACTCCGTGAGGGCGCGTGGGATGCGCGGCGGTGGCAGCCGTAAGCGAGCCAACCTGGAAGCCTTCATCATCTTCAATCAGCAGTTCCTCACCTTGATACGCGCCGGCTTGCCCATTCTCGGTTCCCTGGACATGCTTGTGAAGGGACAGAAGAATGCGAACTTCAAGGCTCAGTTGGAAAATGTGGCCGCCCGCGTGCGCACCGGTGAGTCGCTTTCCGCTGCTTTCGAGGCTCAGGGCGGATTCCCGCTGATCTACACCACCACCCTGCTGGCGGGAGAACGAAGCGGACAGTTGGAAGATGTGCTTGCCCGTTACCTTTCTTTTCAGCGGATTTCGCTTTCTTTCCGCAAAAAGCTCATCGCGTCCCTCCTTTATCCGTGCCTGTTGATCACCATGGTCATCGCGCTCTTCATTTTTTTGATCAGTTTTGTGGTGCCGCGCTTTGCCCTGCTATACGACCAGCTAGGCACCAATCTTCCTGCCGCCACACGCGCTCTGCTGGCGGTAGGCAACAACTTCCAGCATTACATTCTTTGGCTTCTGGCCGGGATCGCGGTGATCGTCTATGCGCTCTTCCGCTATAGCCAGACCACGGCCGGCGCTGCGCGCATCGACCGCATGCGCATCGGCATGCCGCTCTTCGGCAATATCTGGCGCAAGTACCAGGTCGCGCTGTTTGTGCGTACCCTTTCCAGTCTGCTGACCGGCGGGCTTCCCCCCGTGCCTTCGCTCGAAACCGCGGCTCGCTCGATTTCCAGCAGCACCATTGCCGCCGCTGTGCTGGCTTCGGTCACCACGGTACGCGAGGGAAAGAGTCTGGCCCAGAGCCTGGAAAAAACTGGTGTGTTTCCCGATCTCGCCGTAGAAATGATCGACGTCGGCGAATCCACCGGCGCGCTTCCCCAGATGCTGAATTCGGTAGCCGAGTTTTTCGAGGAAGACGTCCAGACGGCATTGACAGCCTCGCTGGCGCTGATCGAACCGGCCATCCTGATAGTCATGGGAACGGTTGTTGTTGCGATTTTGATTGCCCTCTACCTGCCCATCTTCTCGCTGGGACAGGCGAGTGCCCTGGGCCACTAGGCCTCTTTGTCGATTCTGCCGTTAGGAGTCTTATATGGCTGACAGCACTGTACTCGTCACCACAACCGTTTCCGAGTTCGATGAAACTGCGCGCGCCCAAATGCTGGCCCACCGCTATCGCTGCGACTTCGTCGATCTCAAGAACTTCCGCATTCAGCATGAGCTCTTCCGCAGCGTGCCTGTCGAACTGATGTTCCGCTATAACTTTGTCCCCCTGGAACAACTCGAAGACCGCCTGATCATCGCGGTAAGCGATCCTAGCCGGCTCATGATACTGGACGAGATCAGCGGGCTGCTGGGGCAACGGATCATCACCCGGGTGGCTACCCTCTCCCAGATCACCGACCTGCTCAAGAAGACGGAGCAATCCCAGCGCGTGCTGGACGAGGCTTCCGAGGGACTTACGTTTGACGTTGTCTCGGCCGAGGACAATCCTGACGAGAACATCTCGATCGAAAAGCTGACTTCCGAAGAGGACATCAGCCCGATTATCCGCCTGGTCGATACCACCATCTTCACCGCGCTCGAGCGGCGCGCTTCGGATATTCACATCGAGACATACGACGATTCTCTGCACGTCAAATACCGCATTGACGGCGTGCTCCAGCCGGCCATGGCTCCCATCGCGCGCGAGCACCACTCCACCATCCTCTCCCGCATCAAGGTCATGAGCGAACTGGATATCGCCGAGCGCCGCGTGCCTCAGGACGGGCGTTTCCGCGTCCGCTACAAGGGTCGCCTGATCGATTTTCGCGTCTCCATCATGCCCACGGTGCACGGGGAAAATGCTGTGCTCCGCGTGCTCGACAA
Source organism: Acidobacteriaceae bacterium (assembly GCA_049800615.1). GTDB lineage: Bacteria > Acidobacteriota > Terriglobia > Terriglobales > Acidobacteriaceae > PALSA-350. The sequence continues at coordinate 7,407 of JBARKD010000031.1, forward strand.
AGAGTCCATGAGCGAGAAGTTCCGCAAGCTCACCCTGGACGTGGTCGGGTTCCACGAAGACGATCTGCGCCGCTTCCGCCGCTATATTCGAGAACCCTACGGCATGGTGCTGGTGACCGGGCCTACCGGATCAGGCAAGACGACGACTCTCTATGCGGCGCTCAACGAGATCAAGAGCGATGAGGACAAGATCATTACCATCGAAGACCCGGTGGAGTACCAGATCCGCGGAATTACCCAGATTCCGGTGAACGAAAAGAAAGGCCTTACCTTCGCCCGCGGCTTGCGTTCCATTCTGCGCCACGATCCCGACAAGATCCTGGTGGGCGAAATCCGTGACCAGGAGACGGCGCAGATTGCCATTAACTCCGCGCTCACCGGTCACCTGGTGTTTACCACCGTGCACGCCAATAACGTTGTCGATGTGCTCGGCCGATTTCTCAATATGGGTGTGGAAGCTTACAATTTCGTTTCCGCGCTCAACTGCATTCTGGCCCAACGTCTGGTGCGTACCATTTGCGACTACTGCGCGCGCCCGGTCCGCTACGACGATGAATTCCTGCGCAATAGCGGGCTGGATCCGGATCTTTGGCGCAGCTTTGATTTTCGCGAAGGCGCCGGCTGCATCGAATGCGCTGGATCGGGATATCGCGGCCGTACAGCGATCCACGAGCTTTTGGAGTTGAATGACCCGATCCGGGAAATCATTCTGGAGAAAAAGCCGGCCTCGGAAGTGCGCCGCCTGGCACAGCAGCAAGGCATGCAATTCCTGCGTGAATCGGCCATGGATCGCGCCACCCGGGGCCTGACGACACTGAAGGAAATCAACAAGGTCACCTTTATCGAGGCATTCCGCTAGAAGCATGCTTGCCAATATCGCCAACCGCATTTTTCCGTCCGAGGCCAACGCTTTGCGCCCTCGCCTGGCATGTGAGATCACCGGCGCTGGTGTGGTTGCCGCCCGCCCGGGCGACGCGGAACAGGAGATTGTCTCTTCGTTCGCCCCCCTGCGCCCCGGAGTGCTCGCCGCGGGCCTGCAGAGCCCGAACTTCACCGATCGCGCTGCGATCGCCGCTGCGTTGCGCCAGGCCCTCGACGAAATCAGTCTGAAACAAAGCCAGATCACCGTCGTGGTTCCGGATGCCGCGGTCCGCGTGCTGATGCTCGATTTCGATGTGCTGCCCGCGAAGGCCGCCGAAGCCGTGCCCATCATCCGCTTTCGCTTGCGCAAGCTCGTGCCCTTCGAAGTAGAGGACGCGGCGGTCAGTTACCAGGTGATGCCCGGCAAAACCGGACTGGTGCGTGTGATTGTCGCTGTTTCGCCGGCCGCGGTCGTGGCCGAGTATGAGAGCGCGGTCCGCGAAGCAGGCTATGAGCCGGGTGTCGTATTACCCAGCACGATGGCGGTGCTGGCGGCGGTCGGTTCCGATGAGCCGGCCCTGGTCGTCAACCGTAACGGAACTTCGCTTACCACCGCGATTACCCGGCAAAACGAGCTGCTGCTCCATCGCACGCTGGAGCTGACCGAGAAGAGCTGGTCGCCGCGGGAGAACACGCTTCATTCCCTGGAGGAATTGCAGCAATCGGTCACAGTGGCGATTGCTTATTTCGAGGATACACTCACTGTGCCGCCCCGGCAGTTATTATGCTGCGGGTTTGCCGAGCCCGCCGAGTTGACGAATCTGCTGGGCGATAACCGGATCCCTGTGCGGGAGCTCGTCCCCGCGTCCTATATAAGCAGAACGATGCCCGGGGGCATGCTCGCCGGCGTGGTGGGAGCTCTGGCCAACTAGATGCGCGTCCAGCTCAATCTCGCGTCCCGTCCCTTTGTTGAACTGGGATCTCTCTATTTCCGCCTGCGCATGCTGATCCTGCTCCTGGCGGTGATTGCTGTGCCGCTTTGGCTGCTGCTGGGCGCGGAAAACCGCAAGGCCGCTGAGGCTCGTGCCCGCTTGGACGTAGTGGAGCAGAAAATCCATGCGCTCCAGACGCAGCGTTCGGCTTTTCAGGCGCAGATGCGGGAACCGCAAAATGCGGCCATCCTGTCGCAAGCTCAGTTCTTGAATCAGATGTTTGCCAGCAAAGTCTTCTCCTGGACCGCGGTCATGATGGATCTGGAAAATGTGCTGCCCAGCGGAGTACAGGTGATGAGCATCGACCCGGTGGTCGCGCGTGACGGAAGAGTGACAATCCGCCTGCGGGTCAGCGGAGCCCACGAGCGAGCGGTTGACCTGGTGCGCAATCTCGAACGCTCCCATCGTTTTCTCTTCCCGCGCCTGGCCCGGGAAACCG